>NZ_JBKJHD010000020.1:0-70498 GCF_046613695.1 Flavobacterium sp. RHBU_24
TTAGTGATAAAATTATGAGTAAGATAAAAAATTTGTTAGCAGGATTAGGCGGCGCTATTGCACTGAACATAATCCACGAAAGCCTGAAAAAGAAAGGCAGCGATATGCCACGCGTAGACCTGGTGGGCGAAGAAGCACTTCAGAAATCACTTAATTATTTGGGCACGTCAATAGATGATGATGCTACGTTATATAATGCTACCCTTGCGGGCGATGTGGTTAGCAATGCGTTATACTACAGCCTTATAGGCGGTGGGAGCTATAAGCACATCTGGACACGGGCTATATTTTACGGCCTTTCGGGCGGTATAGGGGCAGTTACGTTGCCGGAACCTTTAGGCCTTGACCCGGAACCTGTCACTAAAAGCCAGAAAACAAAAGCGCTAACGGTGGGCTACTACCTTGCCGGTGCATTAGTAACCGGCGCGATACTTAAAGCTATTACAAAAGAAGAGGAGTAATTATTGTGTTACCCTTTAAAATGAAATTTAAATCTGAAATATTATGAGTACAGACAATACAATGAGCCGCCGTAAGGCTATAGGCAGCATAGGAGCGGTACTGGCTACAACCATCGTAAGCCCCACACTGGCTAACGGTCTTGAAAATGTTGATACTACCCCTGCAACAGCACCCGAAGACCCTACTACAAAATATGTTCGCCCCCCTTTTAAGGAACAAACCCAGCCCTGGCCCGGACTGGTCAGCAAAATGGACCCGAGGCCGGACCATGGCGAGAAAAGTTACAAAGGGTCAGGCCGCCTTAAAGGAAGAAAGGCGCTGATAACCGGCGGGGATAGTGGCATGGGCAGGGCAGCTGCCATTGCCTATGCGCGCGAAGGCGCCGATGTGGCGATTAATTATTACCCCACAGAAGAGGAGGACGCTAAAGAGGTAATTGCCCTTATAAAAGCCGAAGGCCGTAAAGCGATAGCCATCCCCGGCGATTTGCGTGATGAGACCTTTTGCAAAAAACTGGTGGAAGAAGCCGTGAAAGCACTGGGCGGGCTGGATATACTGGTTAATAACGCGGCACGTCAGCAAACACAGGAGTCTATATTGGATATAACTTCAGAAGCTTTTGATGCTACCATGAAAACCAATATTTATGCTCCATTCTGGATCACAAAAGCGGCGCTTCCGCACTTAAAGCCGGGCGCTTCCATAATTGGTACGTCCTCACAACAGGCGTACGACCCAAGCGCAGAGCTGTATGATTATGCCCAAACCAAAGCGGCCACGACCAGTTATGTGAAGTCATTAGCCAAACAACTCGGGCCAAAAGGCATACGGGTAAACGGTGTGGCACCGGGACCTATCTGGACACCTTTACAGGTAAGCGGCGGTGCAACCATGGAAAAGCTAAAACAATTTGGCGGCGACACCCCATTGGGCAGGCCCGGGCAGCCGGTAGAGCTTGCATCGATTTACGTGCAACTTGCCGCTAATGATGCCAGCTATGCCACAGGCCAGGTATATGGTGCGGCAGGTGGGGGCGGGCAGCCGTAATAAAATATACGTTCAGTTTTTTATAAATTATATCTTGCCAAGATATGGTACATTCATTTACAATCGATATTGCTGATGAAATGCTTGCCGATTTAAAGCTGCGCCTTGCCGCTATCCGCTGGACAAAAATAGGGGCGGGTGGCCACTTTATGGCAATGGAAGAGCCGGACCAGCTTGCTGCCGACCTTAGGGCTTTTTCTGGCGGATTGAGAGCCAAGCAATAAAACTAATACAAAAACAACCCTCTGTAAGGGCTGGTACAACATCCCGAACCTGAAATATGTACGCTATTTTGATAATATTGATGTGAAATAGCCTAAGCCTAGTGAAGATAAAGAAAGCCGGGCGGTCGTAGGATGCATGGCGCGGGTAATGAGTAATGTTTGAGCGCTGCCGCCATGCCGTATCGGATGCGCGTGCCGGGATCCAAGGCATATTATGCTGCGAACTCGAAATTTATGAGAACCTTGGCCGAGTACGTTGGGCAGGACTTGCGTAAAGAAGCAAGAAATACCCAGGTGCATCGTATATTAATACAATAGACTTTTAGTCTTTTCCAATGCCTTTTCCATATCGATACCTGCGTCCAGCGTACCGGCGAAAAGATCGCCTTCGCTTTTTATCCGTGCCAGGGCGTTTTTAATCGTAAAATCTTTCATTTGAAGGCCCTTCCTAACCTCGTCCCAATGGAGCGGCATGGATACGGTAGCACCCGGTTTCGGGCGCAGCGAATAAGCACAAGCAATGGTAGCCCCTGGGCGGTTTTGCAGGAAGTCCAGGTACATTTTGCCTTCACGGTCTTTTATTTTTCGCTCTAACGATGTAAAATCAGGAAGCCTTTCGTGCACCACTGAAACCAATAAACGGGCAAACATCTGCGACTGGTCATAGCTGTATTTCGCACCTAATGGTATATAAATATGGATGCCGGTGGACCCTGAGGTCTTTACATAACTTGCAACAGACAGGGCATCCAGCACTTTTTTGACTTCCTGCGCGGCCTGGATCACCTGTTCAAAGGTGGTCTTGTCTGCAGGGTCAAGGTCAATAACGCAATAGTCCGGATTATCGGGATGCGCCGTACGGCTAAACCAAGGGTTCATTTCAATACAGCCCAGCGAGGCCATCCATAGCAGTGTAGCTTCGCTGTTACCCACTAAAAACTCCTTATCTTCACCATCGCTGGTGCTATAAGGAAATGTTTTGGCCCAATCGGGCGCCTTTCCCTTGACATCCTTTTGGTAAAAGCTCTTACCGTGGATGCCACCCGGATAACGGTTTAACGATAAAGGGCGGTCTTTGAGGTGGGGTAATATGTAGTCGGCCACCTGGTAGTAATAGTTGAACATATCACGCTTGGTATAGCCCTCTTCGGGCCAATAGACTTTGCTGAGGTTGCTGAACTTCAGGTTATGCCCGTGTACTTTCTTGACCTGGTTTTCTTCTGTGGGGTTTAAAAGGGTCTGTTTCCCGTTTCGTTTCGGTGCGGCTACTAATGCCGCTTTATGGTCGATCGGGTCAGCAGTAGCTCCCTTTGTATCTTCTGCTGTTTCCCTTACAACATCCTGGGCTTTTTTATCGGTACGCATGCCTTCAAATGAGGGATGGCGGAACACACCATCTGAGGTCACTTCGGCGAAGCTTACCTCACAAATGAGTTCAGGTTTCAGCCAGGTTGCTTTAGCTTTGGGCGGGTTAGGGCGGAAACGGGAAGGTTTGTTTACATCCAGCTCTGAGGAAAAAGGAATTTTATTGGTAACCAATGGCTTGAACTGTTCCATCATCTCCTTTTGTGTTTTTGCATTAAAACCGGTCCCTACTTTCCCTACGTAGTGCAGCTTTCCCTTTTCATATACGCCAAGAAGCAAAGAACTGAATGTCTTTGAAGAGCCTTCATTTTTTGTAAACCCGCCAATTACCACTTCCTGGCGCTTGTTTACCTTGACCTTAAGCCAGTCTTTGGAGCGTGAGTCGGGGTGGTAGGTACTGGATGATTTCTTAGCCATGATACCCTCAAGCTGCATTTTGCGTGCAGCCTCAAAGAATTCCAGCCCGTTTGCGGCAAATACCTGGCTCAGGCGCACATGGTCATCGTTGGTCGGCAGTATTTCTTTTAAGATTGCCTGCCTTTCAGAGAGTGGTAGGTTCACAAGGTCTTTCCCTTCACACCACAACAGATCAAATATATAATACACCAGGTCGCCATCGGCTTCGCTGCGCCAGTTCTGTAAGGCGCCAAAGTTGGCTTTCCCGTCTTTGCCTATTACCAGGATTTCACCGTCGAGCACAGCGTTAATGGACCAATCCTTCATGGCGTCGACCAGCGGGTAATATTTTTCGGTGAAAGGCTTGTTGTTACGCGAGGAAAGCTCCACACTCCCCTTATTGATATACGCTACGGCGCGGTAACCGTCCCATTTTACCTCATACGTCCATCCGGGGTCATCGAAGGGTTCGTTGACGAGCGTGGCCAGCATGGGCTTTATTTTCTCCGGCATTTTGCTGCGCCTGCCTTTTTTCAGCAGCGTGTCAGCACCAGATGTGCCGCCACGCGGTTTTGCTTCTTTTTTGCCCATTTTTTTCCCGAGTTTCTCCTGCTGCGGTTCAGCCGGTTTTTCGCCATAAATCGTTTTGCTGGTAGCGGCCACCTGGTCAAGGGTTTTCCCGGAAACCACAGACTTGTCTTTTTTAGTCACATCATCCGTTGTAGTATACCTATCGTCAAGCTTGATCAGCAGCCAGCCGTTCTCCCCACGGCCGTGTGCCTTTACGAGGGCAAACGCCCCTTTGAGCTTTTTTCCTTTGAGGATGAACTTTACTTTGCCGCTGTGCAGCCCCGCGCGCAAGGCTTTGTCCTGTTCTTTTTTGGTTTTGGCTTTTGATTCATACGGCTCATAAGTGCCCTCATCCCATACGATGACCGTGCCACCGCCGTATTGCCCTTGTGGGATAATACCTTCGAAAGTGCGGTAATCATACGGGTGGTCTTCCACCATCATGGCCAGGCGTTTTACCTCCGGATCTAACGAGGGTCCCTTGGGTACGGCCCAGCTTTTGAGCACGCCTTCCATTTCCAGGCGGAAATCATAATGCAGGTGTGAGGCGGCATGTTTTTGCACGACAAAGCGCAACTGGTCATCGTTGTTCTTGCCGCCAAAAGGTTCCTGTGTTTTGGAGGCATCCCTTTTCTGCTTGTATTTATCTAAGGCCATAATGGTAAATGCTATAATTCACTTAAAATTAGCTTAATTAAGGCAAAAGCAAAACAGCTTTATCATAACTTTAGGTATAGAATCACTTACATTACTATTATTGACCATGGCACTCACTACCCAACTTATCTGGCTTTTTGTACTTGCCCTACCCATTGCGTGCGTTGCCTGGACGGTTACCCATGAAGAGGTATTCCGGGAGCCAAGGGAATATTGCGTGAATTGCAGTAAGAACTCGAAGACCTTGCTTCAAAGGAAATTCTTTTATCTCTTCACCTGTGAGTACTGCTTTAGCCATTACGTTACTATCGCCTTCCTTGCAATGTCAGATTTTCAACTGTTGCTTTCAGGAGGGAAGGGATATTTAATTGCGGGCTTTGCTCTGGTATTTACGGCTAATTTCTACATGAGTATTTTTGCGTTGCTGCGCCAGGCCATTAAAAAAGAGAAGGTGGAAATTGAAGTACTGCAAAAAGAGGGGGAGCAGGACGCGAAGGTGTAAAGTTATAATTACTATGGATAAGCCGAGCTACCTGAATTTTAATAAGAAAGATTACCCGTGGAAGCCTGACATTGATTATCGGGAGCATCCGGAATTGTACAAGGTCGGCAAGGGTGAACAGGGGGTTTTGGTATGCGAACCTTATAAGACCGAAATTGGCCAATATTGGCGTTTTAAGGATGTCGAGGCGGCCACCGAAAGCAGTGAAAAAATTACGGTGCTTTTTCATGACTACCTGGCTAAAGAAGATTTTGTCGGGGCCGATATGGCAAGGAAGTACTTACAGATGGGGTACACGCGCGCCAGGCGTTATGCCAACTACAAGGGTGGAAAGAAATATGACAAGGAAAATAACTATATGCCCTTGGAACGTGGTAACGGAGAAGCAGAAAAAGCTGCTGCCGCGGAGGTTTTTTACGGCAAATGGAAACGTGCTGAATCTGACACGTGCTATGCGGCTATGAAAAAAGAATGGAAAGAAAAATACGGATAACGTATGCTCCTTCAAGCTGCTGTTAGTGGGCTGGCCGTCATACTACAGGCGTAAGGCTGTTGTTCCAATAATCAAGGATCTGCTGCACTGTTTTTTTGAGGTCTTCGTATAGGGAAGGTTTCTGAAAATACCCCTGTACTGCCAGCTCATACGCTTTGTTTACCCATGCCGCATCATTTGAGGTGGACAGAAAAATATAGGGAGAACATTTTTTTGTAAGCTCAATGTTTTCCAAAATGATTTTTCGCAGGTCAAACCCGTTCATCATCGGCATATTGATATCGGATATGACAATAAAAGGCTTACTGTTGTGTGCCTTGATATACTCAAGGGCCTCGTAGGCATTGGCGACATATTTCCTGGTGTTTGCAACATTCAATTCCGTAAACACTTCCTCAATGTAATCCCTGTCATCTGCGTCATCTTCAATTATGAGTATGTCCCCTTTTTTTATCATAGTATTGTTTTAGGCTTCGAATTATTGTAAAGATAGGGGTTCGTACAAGGAGTTAACAAAAACTTAGTTTTTTTTAACAAAATTATGATACCAATGTGCTGTACATTTAACTTATCGAGAACATACATCTAACTAAACCTACCTGTAATGACTGAAAAACTTAACAATTACTTACCTGAATCGGTGTTGGGCAAAAGTATTCTCATTACCGGCGCAACCACAGGCATTGGCAGGGCGACGGCACTAATGCTTTCAAAACTCGGGGCTAATGTGATGATTGTCGGTTTAAACGAGCAGCATTTAAAAGATACCCTTTCCGATATCTACAAGGTTGCAGAGGGAGAAGTGTTTGATGTTATTGCAGACCTTAGTACCGGTGGTGGGATAAAAACCGTATTTGAAGCCGTGGATACTAATTTTAAAACCGTAGATATACTGATCAATAATGTCGCCCTTCCCTTTGGGAATACAGACGATGGCGATTATGAGGACTGGCAGCGCGTGGTAAATACCAACCTGCTGTCCTATATAGCCTGTACAGACGAGGCAGTAAAACGCATGGATGGCAGAGGGCATATTGTCAATATCGGGTCCATGAGCGCCGACGTACGTGAAGAGACGGGCTCGGTGTATGTGGCTACCAAGGCTGGTATACAGGCTTTTTCGGAGGCCTTGCGAAAAAAAGTAAACAAACAGGGCATTAAAGTTACCTTAATTGAGCCCGGCGCTGTGGACACCGATATGCAGCCCCAATCGACAGAAGAAAAGCGGGAATTAATTGAGAAAGGGGAGATGCTCATGGCCGACGATATCGCTATAAGCGTTTGGTATTGCCTTGCCTTGCCGTGGCGGTGTGATGTGGTCGACCTGAAGATAAGGCCACACCTTCAGATAATTTAAATGCATAATACATAATCAAATCTTACAATATGAAACCAATCTCTGCATGGACTGCTGCTGCACAGGATAGCCTGGAGAGTGGTACGTTACTTTTCGGGAAGAAACTTAACGATTATTCCATTAATGTTGTGAAGTCTGATTTTTGCCTTTGGATCCTGGCCATGTGGCCCGGAGGTGGCCGCATAGCTTTTAGGGCTGCGTACACCGCAGGTGACCCGCTTGAACTGGAATCCCAAACCGAAACCAATGACGATGTCCTATTTGTGCTTAAAGGAAACACCTGTATCCAAAAGGTTACGCTGTCCTTTCCCGGTGGTGATAAACCGATATTCAGGTTCAGTACAACCTTAACCCCTGCATTTGACCTTTTAATACCGTATTGGCCACGGGATATCATGCCGCTATTTAAAAAGAAAGGCCGGGTCCAAAACACTAAAGGCACAGTCCATGCCGCGCAGGTAGGCTCGCGTTCCGGAAATTTATTCTTTACCCAGGAGCAGCCCGCTACGGGCTCGGTTTTTTACTTCCAAAACCTGACGGCACTGAATAAATTCTGTACTGATACCGAAACTTCGGCAGGTGACCTTGTCGGGGGCGACTGGCCGGAAATTGGCATGAAGCTGCCGGTAACAACGGTAAATAAGCCACTGAAAAAGGATCAGGAATATACTATTTCAGATGCGTTTATAAAGCTGAGTGGCGATCTTCCAGCAGATAATTACCAAGTATGCCAACAGTTCATCAACCACTTAGCCGATATATACCTGTTGCTTCCCAAACCGGATACGAAATACCATGACTGGATCGATGTGTTGCATAAGGGGCTGAATGACCTGCAGGAGCATAAGGGATGCTGGAAATTTGCCGACGGCAGGAGCTACCTGAATGCCTACGTCTGCGATTATAAGTCGCCCCCGGAAAGTATGGTGCAGCTGGCAGTACTTTTGCCGCTGCTCGATTTTGACAAATGGAGTGGCGAAGACCATAGCCCTGTAATTGAAACGTTGCATAACGGGCTTGAGAATTTCTACGACCCGGTCCTAAAGACCATCGTGCGCTGGCTGCCTGCCCTGGAGCAAAACCTTGACTGGAGCGAAGAGCAAAAGCAGCCCGAGGTTATGGACTCGTGGTACCTGCACCATCCACTACTGAACTTATCGCGCCTTGCGCTCGATGGCGATGCCCTAGCCAGGAAACTGGTGCTGGATTCCATTGATTATGTAATCAGCGTGGCCCGTCATTTTAATTATGACTGGCCGGTATTTTATAAAATGGCAACCCTTGAGGTGCTGAAAAGGGAAACCCAGGAAGGCCAGGGTGGCGAAAAGGATGTACCGGGCGCGTATGCCCATTTGATGCTGCAGGTGTGGCAACTTACCGCAGATAAAAAGTATTTTGATGAAGCAGTGAAAGCCGCAAAAAAGCTCGACGGACTAAGCTTTGATATTTTTTACCAGGCCAACAATACTTCCTTTGCGGCGGGTGCGCTGCTACGGCTTTATAAGGAAACAGGCGATATACTGTATTTAAACCTGAGTTACCTATGCATTGCGGGTATACTGAAAAACGTACAGCTTTGGGAAAGCGATTACGGCAATGCACAGCATTATCCAACGTTCTTTGCAGTATACCCCTTAAACGATGCACCGTATACAGCGGCCTATGAAGAGCAGGAGGTGCTTGCTGGCATCCATTGGTATCTCAAGGAAGCAGACGGTGTGGATGAGGTCCTGCCTTCGGTACGGTTACTGCTGGCCGAATGTGTGCGTTACATTATAAACAGGGTTATCTATTATTACCCGCCTATGCTGCCCCCTGAAGTACTAGCCGAGAAAAAAGACATTAAGACCGGGGAGGTAGACCCTAATTTATGGATTGCCCTGGAAGACCTGCAGGATGGGTGGAACCGTTCGGGCCAGGTAGGCCAGGAAGTGTATGGCGCCGGGATTGCTTTTGGTATTGTACCAAGGCACTATCACAAAGTAGAGAAAGCCGGTTTTATGGTATTTAATGAGTATCCGGCCACAGGTTTTACGGTAAGAGATAATACACTGCATTTCTTTACCCGTGGTGACGGGCAGCTGCGCTTCAGGATGGTCATCTTGCCTATTGAGCCTGGTGCAAAACTGCCGAAGGTTACAGTACACAGCGAAAATGATGGTGATACAATACAACCGGGTGGCAATCCGAATACTGAATTTATGGAATTTATGCTCTCGGGTAACAGTAAAGTCAAGATAAAATGGTAACCACAAAATACGGTTACAAATAGCAGCCTAATATTGCCGATGTTTCAACATTTTTTGTTTAATATCCTGTTTGGTTACTTATCTGCTACCGAATTAGAAGATTCTCTAATGTGGACAATTTGGTGGGCACCTTACCGGTAATCACATGGCAATATGTTGTGTTACTGTTCTTGAGTACGCTTATGTACGTTATTGGCCGTTGGTATGCCTACAACAAGGTAGATAGACCAGCTCATTTTTGAGTCATCATCGGAATCTGTTGATAATAGTTCTTTAGAATGAACTTTGAAATTCGAACTCCCGGTGCCATCCTATGCAAAATTTAGCTAGGATTGGATAGCCCATCCCAACATTTTAATTTAGCATTACAAAAATGAATCAAGATGGAGCGGGAGGAACAATTTTTAGAAGTGGCGACGCTGATAACGCAGTCGCGTAACCAGGCGCTTAAAGCGGTCAATACAGCATTGATTGATTTGTACTGGAATATTGGCCGGTACATCAATGAAAGGATTGAGGCGGCGGATTGGGGGCAGTCTGTAGTAAAAGAGTTGGCAGAATTTCTTGCCAAAGGCCAGCCGGGGCTCAGAGGGTTTTCGGATAAGAACCTCTGGCGGATGCGTCAGTTTTACGAAGCGTACCGCGATATGCCAAAACTCTCAACACTGTTGAGAGAAATCAGCTGGTCGCACAACCTGGCCATTTTTTCGCGTTGTGAAACCCCTGAAGAGCGTGAGTTTTACCTGCGGATGTCGCGGGCGGAGCAGTACAGTTTCCGGGAGCTGGAGCGGCAGATTTCGGCAGGGCTTTTTGAGCGTACGATGCTTAGCAGCCAAAAAGTCTCAACAGTGTTGAGAGAAATTCATCCACAGGTTTCTGGCGCGATTAAGGACAGTTATGTTTTTGATTTCTTAGACCTGAAAGAACCCTATAACGAGCGGGATTTGCAGCGGGGGCTTATCCGGCAGATGAAGGATTTTATATTGGAACTGGGCAGGGATTTCCTGTTTATGGGACAGGAATACAAGCTTCAGGTGGGGCACAGTGATTTTTACATCGACCTGTTGTTTTACCACCGTTCGTTGCAGTGCCTGGTCGCTTTCGAGCTTAAGACCGAAAAGTTCCGCCCGGAACATTCCGGGCAGCTCAATTTCTACCTAGAAGCCCTCGACCGGGATGTAAAGAAGCCCCATGAGAATCCCAGTATAGGGATATTGCTGTGCAAAGGTAAAGATAACGAAGTGGTGGAATATGCCCTGAACCGCAGCCTTTCGCCCACGATGGTGGCGGAGTACAAGATGCAGCTTCCCGACAAGGCGGTGTTGCAACGCAAGTTGCAGGAGCTGGAAGGGGAGTAGGTGCCGCCCGCGTTACAGGTGGGCTATAGTAAAGGTAGAAATTCCCATCATAAGGCTGCGGCCTTGTGAGAGGATTTTATTTCAAGCGCCCATAGCTTTGTGGGATGCAGTTTTTTTCTCGCTTTTAAAAGGTTGCGTAACCACTGTCTAAAGCATATCGCGAAACTTTGCGGTATTGAGCTGAACCTGCACTTTCATCTGTCGCGGCATTCTTTTGGGAGTGTGATGGCTACTACAGGGATTGATGCCTTCACCTTAAGCAGGCTGATGGGTCATGGCAGTATTAAAACTACGATGCTGTACGTGAATAATACCTTAGAAAGCGTCAGGGAGCAAATGGGGCGCTCAGCTATATTTGATTAGGCTCATCATCCCCATCAAATTTCACCGTGGCGCTGTAGCAATTAGCTGCAACAGTTGTATTTACGGCGGCTGCCAGAGGGCAGCCGCCGGGTTATTTAGCTGAATTTAAAAATATCCGCACCCGAGCGTGCAAATTCACCGCACAGGTCAAATGCGCTTTGTGCCTTGCCCTGCGCCGTACCGCCCAGTACGAGCGATTGCAGTTTGGCTTCCCCGTCTTTGTAGGTACGTACGTTTTGGTAATAGCCGGTCACGGCGTTGTATGCGCCAAAGAGTGTCCCTTTTGTGGTTTCAGTTTGCTGCGTATCGCTCATCATGGCATAGGCAAAAGCACTGTTTACCGTGTTTTTGAAAAGTGTTGAGAGTTCATCCTGCGCCCCTTTTTTAAGTAAGTCAAAGGTTTCCTTGTTGGGGCATAGTGCCAGTTCGATGAGTTTGCGCACTTCGGCATCGCTGATTTTTACCGAAGCCCAGTTGTTGAAAATCCCCTCTAACTGCACACTCAGGGTATCGGCAAGCCCCATCACTTTATGGGCATCTTCTAACCGCTGTTTTGCCCCCGCGGTGTGCTTGATGCGCACCACATTGGTCATCCCTTTGAGTGCTGCATTGAGCGTGTTTTGGCACACCACGCGGATTGGGGTAAAGGCGGCGGTAATACTTCCCGAGCCATCGTGGGCGGTGGTCAGGAAGAGGTATTTTTCGGTGATGTCGTCCCCGTTACCTACGCGGATATAGCCCGGTAGTTTTGCGGTGATGAAAATGCGTTCCCCTTGCCCGAGTGCCCCGGCGGTTTCATACAAGATGCCGTCCCCGCCACCCACTATCGCGTCAAAAAAGGAGAATGCTTCCCGGTTCTGCACGATGTGATAATCTTTGCCTACGGCAGCACCCAGTACCGCTTCGTTATCGGTGCGGTAGGTAAAGAAGCTGCTTTTCGATTCGATGCTGTTGCCGCTTGGTAGGTTATGGGTATTGGGGGCTTTGGCGATCTCATAATCCAGCCCCGCATATTTTATGGCTGCTGCGCTCGTGGGGTAATCACTTACGGTTTGCCCCAGCCCGTGCCATGCTTTTTGCTGCACACTGAAGAATGAATATTCTCCGGTCTGCTCGTTGAAATTAAGGTTGTGTCCCATGATTTTTTTAGTTTTTAAGAATTAAACGAGTACCACCGCATGGGTGGGGCAGCCCTCGGCTGCTGCGATTTGTGTTATTGCCTGCTCCGGGCTTTTAGCTACTGTACTCAGTGTAACTGTGCCGATGTCATGGCACAGGCGTGCGGTATAGGTTTTGAGTTGTATTTCCATCGCTTTGTATCGGTTTTAAAAGGGCAGGTCATCGTGTGGCTCGTCATTGCCCTGTTGCCCGTTGTCCATAATTTCCGCGTTGTGCAAGGCGATGGTTTCCACGCCCCGTGGCGTGCTGCCGTGGAATTTGATGTTGTTCACATTTACATTGAGTGAAGCTTTGGGTTTCCCGTCATTGCCCGTATACACCCCTGCACTCACGCGCCCCGATACTTCCACAATCCCGCCTTTGAGCAGGTAGGGTGCTACCTTTGCTGTGCGCCAATACGAACAGTTAAAAAATTCCGTCAGCACCACCTTGTTGCCTTCTTTGTCCTTGTAGCGGTCGTTTACCGCAATGGAGAAATTCACGACCTCTTTTTCGCTGAAGGAACTCACTTTTGCGTCCCGTGTCAGCCTTCCTGTAATTTCCATACGCATTGATTTAAGTTGTACAATCCAGTAAGAATTCTTTTACAACCCCACACATAAACATTTTCCAAAAGAAAAAAGGGGAAAAAAGAAAGCAAGTGGCCAGCAGGATTTTTGAAAGGACGGGCTATAAGTCCGCCTTGTGGGGTGGCGTAGCCATTATGCGCACGCCCTTTCAAAAATCTTGATAACTTAGCTGCCCTTTTTGCCCCTTTTCTTGCCGGGAAATGCCTAATCCGACATCGTTACAGTTTGAGAAAATGACCTGCCAGGGAGTGCAGCGGCATCCTGCCCTAGGGCAAATATCGTCGGTGTTACCGCAATAGTTGGAAAGAACGGTTCGGGTAAAACCAATCTGACCGAATTTATCAACTACAACCTGGCCCATGCGACTAATGGCGGCCTCTCTGCATATGGCATTGGAAAAGGAATCTTGGTAATTGACAAATGGGTAATGGTGCAGCGCGATATCGAGATTAAAAATATTTCAAGCATCATTGTGACTAAATATAATCCTTTACATGACAAAAGGGCTGATTTTGATTAGCTAATTACTTACTTTATGTTTGGCATGCTTTTTATAACTGTAATATCGGTTGGTACATTAATGAAAGGAAATTTAAATGCTAAAATGGATTGATATAATGCGGTTTGCCGTAACAGGTGGTCCCGTTCCCGAAAAAAAGGTTGTAAAGACCAATGAAGGGTGGCAGGAACTCCTTTCGGCTGAAGAGTTCAGGGTTACCCGGTTAAAAGGTACCGAGCGTGCGCACAGTTCAGAGATGTGCTCCTTGTTTGAACCTGGGAAATATGCTTGTGTGTGCTGTGGCACATTGCTTTTTGATGCCAATGAAAAATTTGAAAGCGGTACGGGGTGGCCATCTTTTAGCCAGCCTGCTGCTGAAAATGCCATTGCCTACCATAAGGATTTAAGCTACGGGATGGTACGCATTGAAGCCCTATGTAACACTTGTGATGCACATTTAGGACATGTTTTTCCTGATGGGCCTGAACCTACCGGTCTAAGGTATTGTATGAATGCTGTTGCCATTAAAAAGGTAGAATGCAACGAAAGAAAGGCTACTTTTGGAGGAGGATGCTTTTGGTGTACTGAAGCAGTATTTAGTCAGCTGAAAGGGGTTAAAAAAGTGGAAAGTGGGTATAGTGGAGGAAAAATTGCTAAACCGACTTACCGGGAAGTATGCAGCGGCCTGACCGGTCATGCCGAAGTTATAGAGGTCACTTATAACCTTGAAGAAATATCGTATGCTGACTTGCTTCGCATACACCTCAGTACACACAATCCTACAACACTTAACAGGCAGGGTGCCGATACAGGTACACAATACAGAAGCGTAATCTTTTACAGGAATGAAGCCGAAAAAAGTACAGCCTTAGAAGTTATTTCTGAAATACAGGAAGTATATGACGACCCTCTTGTGACAGAAGTGGCACCACTGGACTATTTTTACAAGGCGGAAGACTACCATCAGGATTATTATGCCAATAATTCTCAGGAAGGCTATTGCCGGGTGGTTATTGATCCCAAACTAAGGAAGTTCAGGGAGCTTTTTAAAAGCAGGCTGAAAGAGGCATTGGAAGAGGAGAAAGATAGCAATGATTAAGGAGGCTGGCTTTGGTGGTGGATGCCACTGGTGTACTGAGGCAGTATTTTCCTCTCTAAAAGGTGTTCAGGCTGTTCAGCAAGGGTGGATTGCCTCAATTGAGGGTAATTCGTCTTTTTCTGAAGGAGTGATTATCGAGTATGATGACGATATTATTTCTTTTGCTACGCTTATCGCCATTCACCTGTATACGCACAGCAGCACCTCACAACATGCTATGAGGGATAAATACCGTTCGGCAATCTACACATTTGATGATCGTGACGCATTATTAGCCCGGGACGCCATTAAGGTTTTACAATCCGAATTTAACGGCCTTATTATCACTCAGGTATTACCTTACGGGAGATTCAACCGCAGCAGGGAAGAACTGCTGGATTATTATTTTAGCAATCCGCAAAAGCCTTTTTGCGAACTTTATATAAACCCCAAATTAAAACTTATCCTCGATCGGTTTTCCAAAGATGCCGATCTTGATAAGCTAAAGCATCTTAATCAATTAAACGCTTAGAGGTGAATAACATATTATGGAAACTATAAATAAAAAAGTAGCCTATTCAATATTGGAACTTGCTATTGTGTCGAGTGGAATCACGATGGAGCAAACTTTTAAGAACAGCGTAGACCTTGCACAAAAAGCAGAAAAGATGGGATACAGCCGTTTTTGGCTTGCAGAGCACCACAACATGATACACGTGGCCAGTGTGGCAACGTCTTTACTTATTGGCCACATTGCAGGAAATACAAAAACCATCAGGGTAGGTTCGGGCGGAATCATGCTGCCCAACCATTCACCGCTTATCGTGGCAGAACAGTTTGGTACGTTAGGCAGGCTTTATCCCAATCGAATTGATTTAGGACTAGGCAGGGCACCGGGCACAGACCAGATTACGGCACATGCCATACGTAGTGACAGAATGCAGGCAGTAAATAATTTTCCCGGTGATATTGAGGAGATTCAGAAGTATTTTTCAACTGATAATGAATGGTCGCAGGTACGTGCTGTTGTGGCTGAGGGTATTGATATTCCGCTGTACATTTTAGGCTCCAGTCTTGATAGTGCACACCTTGCTGCAAAAATGGGATTACCTTATGCTTTTGCAAGCCATTTTGCTACAGGATTATTACATGAAGCCCTGGATATCTACAGGAGAGAATTTCAGCCTTCGGAATATCTTGATAAACCTTATACTATTGCGGGCGTAAATGTCATTGCCGCTGATACAGACGATGAGGCAGAGAGGAATTTTACTTCCCTGATCAGAATGTTCCTGGGAATACTGACAGGCAAAAGGGAGCCCTTGCAGCCACCTGTGGAAATGACCGACGAGTTGATGATGATCCAGCATAACCCGGCTGTGCGAGAGATGCTTAAATATTCTTTTGTTGGCAGGAAAGAAGCAGTTGCTAACTAAATTGACAGATTTCTAAAGGAAACAGGAGTAGACGAACTCATGGTTGTTTCTAATATGCACAGGCATGAGGACAGGGTCAAATCCTATGCTATACTTTCTGAGATAATGAAAGAACGAAACAATTAAGTATCATACGTATATTTGATATATAATAACAAATCTATGAAAAAAATAGGATTTTTATCATTTGGACATTGGGCCAATCATCCATCCTATCAGGCGCGTATGGCGGGCGATACGCTGCTTCAGTCTATCGATCTTGCTGTTGAGCTGAGGAGTTGGGTTTGGATGGTGCCTATTTCCGTGTACACCATTTCGCCCAACAATTGGCTTCTCCATTTCCTCTGCTGGCGGCAATTGGAGCAAAGACAAGCAAGATAGAGATTGGAACGGGTGTAATCGACATGCGATACGAAAACCCTTTGTATATGGTGGAAGATGCCGGTGCTGCGGATTTGATTTCTGAAGGACGCTTACAGTTAGGTATCAGTAGGGGATCACCGGAACAGGTTATTGAGGGGTGGCGCTATTTTGGCTACGAGCCTGAAGCAGGCGAAACAGATGCAGATATGGGGCGTAAAAAGGCCCTGGAATTTTTAAAACGCCTCAACGGTATAGGATTCGCAGAACCCAATCCACAGCCGATGTTCCCAAATCCGCCGGGCTTACTGCATGTGGAACCTTATTCACAGAGATTGCGCGAGCGTATATGGTGGGGCGCTGCCTCTAATGCTACCGCTATCTGGGCAGCTGAAAATGGTATGCACCTGCAAAGCTCGACATTAAAATATGACGAGAACGGCAAGCCTTTCCATATCCAGCAGGCAGAGCAGATCAGGTTATACAAGGAGGCGTGGGCAAAATCAGGGCATCAGCGTGAACCAAGGGTTTCGGTAAGCCGTTCAATCTTTGCACTGGTCAACGACCAGGATAGGTATTACTTTGGGCATCAGGGCAGGGGAGATGACAGTTTCGGATGCATTGAGAGCGACAAACGTGCTATTTTTGGAAAGAGCTATGCTGACGAACCGGATAAGCTCATCGAAGAGCTCGCAAAAGATGAAGCTATACAGGAAACCGATACATTGCTTTTGACTATACCTAATACCCTTGGTGTAGATTATAATATCCATGTACTCTCTGCTATTTTAGAGCATGTTGCCCCGCAGCTTGGCTGGCGTTAGTTGCAGGTTAGTACCTAATAATTTGAGACAAGGAAAAATTAAAAAAGGCTGCCTATTGGCAGCCTTTTTTATAGAATATTTGAGTTACTTCAGGTTACATTTTGCTTTGCGAATCTTTTTATCAAAAGTAACCAATTCAGCAAAAAGCCCAAACTTAAATAGTTCGAAGGACAAAAGGATATTTGGCTATTTTCACAGATCTAAGGAGTCAGTTCAGGCACTGACCGATATCAGGAATTTTATCGGGTCAAATCGAAAATGATAATTCTAAATTAGGTTTGCCCATATCGAATCAACTTTTTTCTTATTAGGCCCCAAAAGACGGCACACGCATCAGAGTTACCGATTTTCCTCCTGAAGGGGGAGATCAGGACATGGCTAAGACGCAGCCAAGCACTTTAAGACAATGAGTGATGAGCATGTCTCAGGCTCCGGAGCCACGGCTCCGCACCCGCTGATGCACAGAACCCAAACCATCGATTACGGAATCGTGTTCGAGGGAGAACTGACAATGATACACTGGATTGTGGCGAGACTGTTGTTGGAGCCGACGATATTGTGATCCAACGTGGGCCGAACCATGTCTGGGCAAACAGCACAAGCAAACCGTGCAGGGTCGCTTTTATTCTGATCGAACCACTATTTTCATACCTTACTTTAAAATTGAATAATTTGAAATATCTTTGGATAGGCTGATAAAAAAACAAATCCACAAATGATTCTTAAAGGGTACGCAGTAAAACGCTTAATATCTTTGATGGTACTTACAATTTCAATTTTGGCCAGAGGCCAGGAAAGTAACTATCTTCAAAAGTTAATGGTCGCGACGCGTTCGGCTGCAGTTTATGACGCCCGTAAAATTAATTCTATCGACAGCTTAAAAAATGTTTTGTCCCACATTTCCAAAGAAGATTACAGGAGGAAATTTGATGTCACACAGCAGCTTTTTGACCAATATAGCGTGTTTAAACGGGACTCGGCATTTAACTATGCCATGCAGACAAAAGCCATAGCCGAGAAGATTGCTGACAACTCCTATAGCGAGCGTGCCAATATAAATTTGGCGAATATAAGTGTTTCCGCCGGTATGTATAAAGAGGGGCTTGACTATCTTTTTTCGGTACCGCATGAGGATATCGACGACGGTAACGGATCATTATATTACGGGTTACTGGGTCGCTGTTATAGCGATATGGCCGAATACAGCAGCATACCCTATTTCAGCAAAAAATATAACAACCTGGCGCGCGCGAGTCGTATTAAGGCGCTTTCACTCACAGCGGAAGGTACTTTTTTTAATGGCTTCCTTAAAGCATTTAATGAATATAAAGATGGTGACAGCAAAGACGCTGAGACCGCATTTAAGGCATTATTAAAAACACGCCCCGGTAAGCGTGATGAGGCACTCGTTAACTACATGTTAGGGGAACTATGTAATGAATCAGGCAGGCAAGCCGCTGCTGTTGACTACTATGCCAAGGCGGCCATCACGGATGTCGAAACTTCAACGAAAGAATCCCTGGCGCTTATCAGGCTTTCCGAACTTTTATTTAAGAGAAAAGCGTTGGAGGACGCTTCATGGATTATACGCAAAGCCTACGATGATGCTCTCTTCTACGGCGCCCAGCAACGAAAATTGCAGGTTGGTGCGATTTTGCCGCTTATTGAAAAGGAAATCGTTGAGAACGTGGAGCGGGAAAAAAAGAGGTTGTATGTGCAATACATCGCAGCGATTGCATTTTCGGTAGTGCTTATCTGTTTCTTTATACTTATATTCAGGCAATATGAGAAAATTAAAAAAGCACGGAAAGTTATTGCAGACGCACACAACGACCTGGAACAAATAAATGGTCAACTGCTAAAAGTTAACGAGCAGGTAAGCACCCGCAATAAGGAAATAGAGTTAATTAACAGCCGTTTGTTCGAAGCAAATACGATAAAGGAAGAGTATCTGGGCTTTTTCTTCACACAATACGATGATATTTTTGAGAAGTTTAATGAATTTATTTCAAACATCGGGCAAGATATAGATACCGGCAATCCCGCTAAGGCTAAATCCCGAATATCGCGTTATGACTTAAAAAGGGAAAAGGAAAAACTGCTCCATAATTTTGATACTGCGTTTATCAGCCTGTTTCCTAATTTTATTACCGAATTCAACGCGTTGATGAAAGAGGGTGAAAAAATAAGCCTGAAAGAAAGCCAGATATTAAATAAGGAGCTAAGGATTTTTGCATTGATACGGCTGGGAATTACCCATAATGAAAAAATAGCGCAGATTTTGGGTTACTCAGTTAATTCCATTTATACCTACAAAACAAGAATCAGAAACCGTTCCGTGGTAGAAAATGAAGACTTTGATAAAAGGCTATTAAAAAACACGACGATAAAAACCTGACAAACCGCCTACCCGGCATCCTAGTTTTTTCTGAATTCATTTACACAATCAACATTTTTGTTTCTTGAAAATTATCGAATTCTTCTTTTTGGCGGCAGATCGGCTGATTTTAGCGGTTTAAAAATCTATATGCTTTAAAACGTTGTAGTAAATTTAATGTTTTGTTAATCAAATATTTAATTTTTCAATAGACCGTTGTATGTCTTGATTTTTCTTGACGGCTTTTCGTGAGCCGTTTTTAGTTTCCCGTTTTTTGTTCCTTTGTTTTGCCGGCAACGCTAACCCAAATTTTAAACAAAGAACACAGATGAGATTAACATTACAAATTGACAGAACCAGGAAGCCTCCCTTAAAGGTTTTGCTACGGCTTTTTTTGCTGGTAGGGTTGTCCAATGTAGTACCTTGTTTCGCCCATGCGGATCTCAGGGTATTTCAAAATCCTGCGCAATCACAAAATGCCTCGGGTATTATATATGATGAAAAACACCAGCCATTACCGGGAGCTTCCGTGGTAGAACAAGGTACTACAAACAGCACCACGACCGATGGCGAAGGTAGATTTACGCTTACCCTTACTACAGCAAATCCGGTGTTGGTTGTATCCTTTATCGGATACAGGGAACAAATTGTTCCGGCTACCGGTGCTTTGATTGAAGTACAGATGGAAACAGAAGCTACTACACTTGAAGACATTGTGGTAATTGGATACGGGAAAGCGCGTACCAAAGACCTTACCGGCGCGGTAGCCACGATCGACCTGAATAAAACCAAAAACCAGCCTGTCGCAGATATCGGTCAGGCTATGCAGGGCCGTGCGGCAGGCGTGCAGGTCATAACCTCGGGGGAGCCGGGCAGTAATGTGACTTTCCGTGTGCGCGGTACAGGAACTATCACGAACAACAACCCGCTTATTGTGGTAGATGGTATGCCCCTGAACGGGGGGCTTAACCAGGTAAACATGAACGACGTGGAGTCGATCAGCGTACTTAAAGATGCTTCTTCTACGGCTATATACGGGGCCCGCGGCGCTAACGGCGTTATAATTATCACCACGAAGCGTGGAGGCAAACAGGAGGGAAGCACCCTTACCTTTGATACGTTTACGGGTATACAGAATGCCGCTAATATGGTTGATGTGCTGAACGCATCGCAATTTGCAGCCCTTAATAATGATATGCTTACCAACGGCGGGCTGACGCCGAACCCGGCATGGACGGATCCCGCAACCCTGGGCAAAGGTACAGACTGGGTCGGGGCGTTGTTTAATCCTGAATTGATGTCGAGTTATACATTGTCCTATGGGAACAAGAGCGAAAAATCAAACCTGTACGTATCAACCAATTACTTTAAGCAGAAAGGTATTGTCTTGGGTACCGACTATGAGCGCTTTATTGTACAGTTCAACAGTGATACAAGGTTTAATGAGCATATTAAATTTGGCAACAGCCTCAAGCTGGCGCATGATATCAAAAGCCGTGGCGATTACAATATACAAAATGCGCTGCTTGCCAATCCTACCCAAAGCATTACCGACGATACCGGCAACTACACAGGACCTACAGGAAACCCACTTTACTCCGGCGATATACTAAACCCTATAGGGCAGGCCAAAAGGGTAGCGACCACGACCAAAGGCTATAATCTCCAGGGCAATATTTTTACCGAGATTACTTTACTTAAGAACCTTACCTTCAAATCGCTTGGCGGGCTTGAGGCAAACTTTTGGTTTGACCGCACCTGGTCGCCTAAATATTCCTGGGGATCGGATGTACAGGCGAACTCTTACCTGTCCCAGGCTACCAACAGGAGTATTACCTTGCTGTGGGATAATACCGTTACCTACGACGCCCGCTTTGGTAACCACCACGTAAATGCAGTATTAGGCAGCAGCGCCCAACAAAATAAGTATGACTTCCTTAACGGGTCGATACAAAAATTTGCCAGCGACAACACGCAGCAAATTGACAACGGCACATTGCAACCTACCGTAGGCGGCAATGCGTCAGAATGGGCCTTGATGTCTTATTTGGGCCGGGCAAATTACGACTATGACGGCAAGTACTACATTACGGGTACCATCCGCCGCGACGGCTCATCACGATTTGGGCAGGGAAACAAATGGGGCTGGTTCCCTTCGGCAGCACTTGCCTGGAGGATATCATCCGAAAAATTTATGGAAAAAGTTACCGCGGTAAACGACCTTAAACTGCGCCTGGGTTATGGTATTACCGGTAACCAGGAGATTGGCAACTACGCGTTTTCGTCTGCTTATAATACAGTGCTGTACAACTTCAACAACAGCTATGTTAGCGCTGTAGTACCTACTGTCCTACCTAATACGAATGTAAAATGGGAAGGGCAGGAGCAGTTTAACGCCGGCTTCGATGCCGCGTTATGTAACAGCCGTATCAACCTGACCTTTGATGCCTATGTAAAGAATACCAATGATATGCTTGTGCCTATGTCGGTGCCGGTAACATCAGGGTATTCCGATATTTATGTGCCTTCAATCAATGCAGGTAAAATTGTTAACAAAGGCATTGAACTTTCGCTTTCCACAAAAAACCTCACCGGGGAATTTCAGTGGGGTACCGATGTTGTATTCTCCTATAATAAAAATAAGGTTGAAAGCATTAACGGCAATGCCCCAATAATTACAGGGAGCACCGGGCTTAACAGCAGCATATCGTTAATACAGGCAGGATACCCGGTAAATGTATTTTACGGGTATGTAGCCGATGGCATTTTCCAGACACAGGCTGATGTCAACAGCCACGCGGTACAAATGCCGGGGACCAACCCCGCTACGAGCACAGCGCCGGGAGACATTCGCTTTAAGGACCTCAATAGCGACGGGATTATTAATGATAAAGACAGGACGTTCCTTGGCAATCCGAATCCTAAATTCACTTACTCGCTGAACAATACTTTCTCTTATAAAAATTTTGACCTGAGCATCTATTTCCAGGGTACCTATGGCAATGATATTTATAATGCCAACCGCATGTATACTGAGTCCATGTCTATCGTAAACAACCAAACAACGGAAACCCTTGGCCGCTGGAACGGAGTGGGGACCTCTAATACGATGCCAAGGGCGGTTTACGGGGACCCTAACAGTAATGCAAGGGTGTCGAGCAGGTTTGTCGAAGACGGTTCGTACCTGAAGCTTAAAAACATTAACCTGAGCTATACATTTCCTGAAGAAACCTTTAAAAATATGTTTTCGTCAGCCAGAATTTATTTTTCGGCACAGAATGTATTTACGATAACGGATTATAAAGGTTTTGACCCGGAAGTATCGGTAAACGGCATTGATAATAATGTGTACCCTGTTACTAGGATATTTTCTTTAGGATTAAACGTTGCATTTTAAAAACTATGAAAATGAACTATACGAAAATTTGTCTACTATTTTTATTATCACTTTCATTGGTACAATGCAGTGATGATTATTTGGATAAAACCCAGCCTGATACTATTAATACAGGCAATTACCCAACCAATGCCGAAGAACTGGTTACCATGGTGAACGGCGCCTATCAGCCCCTGCAATGGGCAAAGCTGTATAACTTAAGGATGTGGACCACAGATATTTTTGCCGGGAACAGTGTAGTGGGCGCGGGCGGCGGCGAGGACGGCATTGAAACCACCAATCTTTCAAACTTTGTGACCAATAGTGCTAATGAAGGCGTGCTCGACCTTTGGCGTGGGCCGTGGCCGGGGATACTCCGTGCCAATATTGTGCTTAAAGTAGCACCGGACCTTAGCATTGATGAAACTGTGAAGAACCGAAGCCTCGGTGAAGCGTATTTCTTAAGGGCCCAATACTACTTTATACTGGTGCGTTTTTTTGGCGATGTGCCGCTTATAACTGAGCCACAGAGTTCTGATAGTGACCTTTACCCATCCAGGACGCCTGCTGCCGAAGTATATGAACAAATAATCAGCGATCTTGAAAACGCTGTTGAATTGCTGCCTGTAAAACAGGAATACACGGATGCTGATAAAGGCCGTGCCGCTAAAGGAACTGCTGTAGGCATGCTCGCTAAAGTGCATTTAACGCTGGGCCACTGGCAGGAGGTGGTAGACCTTACTACCCAACTGGAGGGCATGGGTTACAGCCTTAATGCTAACTATGTTGATAATTTCAGGACTGAGACCGAGAATTCGGGCGAGTCGTTGTTTGAGGTGCAGTATGTGGCCAATGCAGGTTATGATTTTTGGAGTAACGAGAACCAGGCTTCGTGGACCAGCACCTTTATGGGCCCAAGGAGTTCCGGGCTTGTGGCGGGCGCCTACGGCTGGAACCAGCCTACCCAGGAGTTTGTCAATAACTATGAGGCAGGCGACCTGCGTAAAGACGTTACGATCCTGTATGAAGGGGGGCCTGCTTTTGACGGGCAGCAATATAGCCCCTCGTGGTCGTTTACAGGGTACAATGTGCGTAAGTTTTTGGTGCCGTTAAGCACAAGCCCGTCGTTTGATAACAGCCCGCTTAATTTTCCTGTGCTGCGCTATGCTGATGTGCTGCTGATGAAGGCAGAGGCACTAACGAACTTGGACAGACCTCACTGGCACAAGCCCCTCTAAACCTTGTACGCAATCGTGCCGGCCTTCCGGATATTGCCTCCGGTATGAACCAGGCCGATTTCAGGGATGCGGTGCTCAGGGAGCGCAGGGTCGAGCTGGCATTTGAAGGCCACCGTTGGTTCGACCTTATACGGGTGAACAACGGCCAGTATGGCCTTAACTTTTTGCACTCCATCGGCAAAACCAACGCAGATGAGCACCACTTGTTGCTGCCCATCCCTCAGATAGAGCGCGACCGTAACCCTAACTTATCGCAAAACCCAGGTTATTAAAAATATTAGATCATGAAAAACATTAAACCTATAAAATATTGGGCCGCCCTTCCGCTTGTAGCATTACTCCTTGTCTTTGGCTGTAGCGATGATGACCTTCAGAACAACATCCCGCAGGCAGGGCCATTACAGCTGTCGGTTTCAGCAAACGAAATGATACTGGAGCCCAGCATGTACCTGAATAACTTTAAATTTTCGTGGACTACAGGCACGAGTGAAGGTACGGGGTCTTCTATTTCTTACAAACTGGAAATCGACAAGGCGGAAAACAATTTTTCGAACCCTATCGAGTACGACTTCGGTACGAATAAATTTGCGTTCGACCTTAATGTGGCCACGCTAAACCAGATATTGCTTACCACTTTCGGTGCACAGGCCGGTACGCCTATAGCTTTACAGGCGCGGGTTACGGCGACATTTGCAGACGGAAGCGTCAGCCCGCAGACTTCTGTGGTTGATCTGCTGTTTACGCCGTACCGCCCCCTGACGACGACCTTGTTTATTGTAGGTGACGCTACCCCCAATGGCTGGGATATCGCTAACGCCACTGCGCTGGTGCCGTCGTCTGCCAACCCTGTTGAGTTCGTGTACAATGGCACGCTCAGTACAGGCAACTTTAAATTTGCCGTAAGCCAGGACGGCTGCTGGTGCCAGGATTTTTATACAAAGGACGGTACCGATGCCAACAAGATCGTATACAACCAGGGGGGCAGCGGCGAAGACCTGCAATGGACGATTACCGAATCCGGTATGTATAAGGTTACCGTAAATGTGCTTACCCTGACTATTATTATAGAAGCGGTGGACGCGCCGCCGTTCACACAATTGTGGATTGTTGGCGATGCCAGCCCAAGCGGATGGAACATTGATAGCCCACAGGCATTTACCGCTACTGATAACCCGTTCATTTTCACTTACGAAGCTACACTTACGCCCGGTAACTTTAAAATATTGGCCGGCAATACCGGGGACTGGTGCGGACAGTGGTACAGGCCGCTGGTTGACAACCAGGTGCTGTCTGAAACAGGCGTTGCCCAAAATTCAGGATGCGATGCAGATAATAAATGGCTGGTTACTTCCGAAACGGCCGGCCGGTACAAGATCACCCTTGATATGGCTAATAATGTCATACATATAACCCCTGTTGACGTGTACATAATTGGTGATGCCTCGCCAAACGGGTGGAGCATGGGCGCCCTTGCACCGATGAGCAAGAGCGGCAGTACCTATACCTGGACAGGTAACCTTGCCGCGGGCGAATTTAAGTTTACCAAGTTCAATACCAACTGGTGCGAGGGCACGGAGATCGTGGCAGCTTCTGCTAACCAAAGCATCACTAATACCAACTTTAACTACCGTGATAATTGCGAAGGCGATGATAATAAATGGTTGGTAACGGCAGCACAGGCCGGTAACCATACCATAACCGTAAACCTTGATACTAATACGCTTACCATAAACTAAGATGATAAAAAGAAAAATAACGGGAGTGCTGTTTGCCGCGGTTTTGGCAATGGCCATTGCCTGTAACGACGATGAAGGCGGAGCCATACATTATATCCCCGATCCGGTTGCAAATACAGTGGAGCTGGTTACCGACAAAGCCGCTTACAACCCGGGTGATGCTGTCACGTTCACGGCAGATAAAACCTACGATAATGCTTTTATACGGTACATGCATTTAGGTACGGTACTGGAAGAAGTGCCCATGACGGGAACCGGCTGGACATGGACGCCGCCCACAACGGATTTTCAGGGGTATATGGCTGAAATTTCTATCCGGAATGCCGATAATTCGGAAGAAGTTGTGGCTACGGTCGGTATCGACGTATCATCTGACTGGGCTAAATTTCCACGCTATGGCTTCCTTTCAGAATACGGGCAGCTGAGTGAGGACGAGATGGCATCCGTTATCACTAACCTTAATAAATACCACATCAACGGCATCCAATTTTACGACTGGATGTACCGCCAGCACCAGCCCCTTGCCGGTACGGTAGCCAATCCTGCAGCTGTATGGAACGATATTATGAACCGTGATACCTACAGAAGTACGGTTGAGGGATATATTACCCAGGCACACGGCAAAAACATGAAGGCCATGTTTTATAACCTAGCCTATGGTGTACTTAGCGATTATGACCCTACGGCGATAACCCCGCAAATGTTCATCTACAAAGATGCCGGCCATACCACCAAAGACTTCCATGAGCTTGGCGCGCCCTTCATCAGCAGTATCTACCTGACTGATCCCGCCAATACCGGTTGGCAAAACTATCTGGCGCAGAAGACTAACGACGTATACAGTGTCTATAATTTCGACGGGTACCATATTGACCAGCTGGGCGAAAGGGGCAATGTGTATAAGTATGACGGCAGCAGTGCCAACCTGAACAACGCATACCCATCGTTCATTTCGGCCATGAAAGCTGCAAAACCCGATAAGGATTTGGTTTTTAACGCGGTTAACCAGTACGGGCAGCAACAGATGGCGAACAGTCCGTTGGATTTTTTATATACCGAAGTATGGTCGCCGAATGAGGGCTTTAAAGACCTTACCGATATCCTTGCGAATAATGCCTCTTACAGTAACGGCACCAAAAACACGGTGCTTGCAGCGTATATGAACTACAATAAGGCCAACGGGCAGGGCATTTTTAATACGCCCGGAGTCTTGCTGGCCGATGCTGTAATCTTTGCTTTTGGGGGTTCGCACCTTGAACTGGGCGAACACATGCTGGCGAAGGAATATTTCCCGAACAACAACCTGAGCATGACCGCCGAGCTCAAAGCATCACTGATGGAATATTATGACTTTTTGGTAGCCTACCAGAACCTGCTGCGCGACGGGGGCACGTTTACCGAGCCCACTATAAGTACCGGCGATGGAAAATTGAATTTAGGAAGCTGGCCGCCGAGCATGGGCAAGGTTGCTGCTGTAGGAAAACAGGTAGGTAGCAAACAGGTGGTACACCTGATAAACTTTACCAATGCCAATTCCTTAAACTGGCGTGATACCGGTGGCAACCAGAATATCCCTGCCGATATCAAGCAGGCTATGGTCAACCTGCAAATTGCGGGAACCCCTACAAAAGTATGGTATGCCTCGCCGGATTACAATGGAGGAGCGCCTATGGCGGTGGCCTTTACACAGAATGGCAATTCCATCAATTTTAAAGTCCCTTTCCTGAAATACTGGGGAATGATTGTGGTAGAATAAAATTAATCAAGTGGGTTGATTACTGTAAAGTGCCCCCTGTGTGAGCAGGGGCATTTTCATAATGCTAAACTTTTATAACGCAATGCAATACAATATTACTACAGGTATGCTGCGCACGACACTTTTGGCAGCAGGCCTTTTAGCGGCAGCTTCGTGCTCTAACAGTTCTAAAATACTCTATACATCCAAAGCCTATACACTATACAGCGATAAGGTTATCCAGGGCAGCAACGATGCAGTTGTGCATACCCCGGGTCATATTTCCTCCAGTTACCAAAGTACTGCCAGCAGTTTTTTTTCGAGAAAAGTAAATTTTAAGGTCAGTATAAATGAAAAAGACATGGAGATGGCACCGGGCAGGGACCATTTTATAATAATAGGCGCGGAACACGAGTCGCCGGTAATAACATTTGGCAAACTGTTGCAGTATGGCTCCGCCACCGAAGATACATACCTCCCGACTAATTACGAATATACCTTTAGGGTAGATATGGGCGAAGTGATAAGGCAGTTTGATACCAAAGGTTACTACACGGCTTATGACGGAACAAAACTTGCGAAGGCAGATTTTAAAGGGTTTTACATTGCCGGTGATGCCCGCCCTTTAACCTGGGATTTTTCGAACCTTCATGAGAACAACCTTAAGCTGCAGGACCCGGACGGGGATAACATTTACGAGCTAAAAGTGATTTTAAATCCGGTAGCAACCGGGGCAAGCGCGGTAAAGGACTGGAAACTGAGTTATGATATATCGGGCAAGCCAACATATACTTCGGAACAACCCATAGTAGATGCCCTTTTTAAGATGAGTACCGAGGAGGCGCTAATCAATATAGAACCGGACAGCACCTTCAGGACCGGGGCGAAGTGGGGCGGTGTATGGACACGTGATATCAGTTACAGCATCCTTTTAGCTTTCGCTTACCACCAGCCCGATGTTGCAAAGATAAGCCTGATGAAAAAGGTAAAACGCGGCCGTATTATCCAGGATACCGGCTCGGGCGGTGCATGGCCGGTATCTTCTGACCGCACGACATGGGCACTTGCCGCCTGGGAAATTTACAAGGTTACCGGTGACACAAATTGGCTGGAAAGCAGCTATGCCATCATAAAAAACACCCTCGATGACGATTATAAGACCCTGTATAATACTAAAACAGGATTATACAGGGGCGAGTCTTCGTTTTTGGACTGGCGTGAGCAAACCTATCCGAAGTGGATGGACAACCGGGATATTTATGCATCCGAAAATCTCGGGACTAATGCGGTCCATTATAAAACCCATACCATACTTGCTGCCATGGGCAGAATACTGGGTAAGGACGTAAGTGTGTATGAAAGCCGTGCTGAAAAGATTAAAGCCGCTATAAATAGTTATTTATGGCAGGAAGACAAGGGCTATTACGCGCAGTACCTTTATGGCAGGGAGTACCTTAGTAGTTCGCCCAGGTTTGAGGCCTTAGGGGAGGCATTGGCAATACTTTTTGAAATTGCTGATAAAAGCAAGGCATCCAGGATTATTTCTGAATCTCCCGTAACGGAATTCGGCGCCACCTGCATCTACCCCCAGATACCCGGGATACCGCCCTACCATAACAATGCGGTATGGCCTTTCGTCCAGTCGTACTACAACCTTGCAGCAGCAAAGGCGGGTAATGAAACCGTTCTTAATTTCGGCCTTGGCGCTATTTACCGACCCGCTGCACTGTTTCTTACCAATTATGAGAATTTTGTGGCCTCCAATGGCGATTATGCCGGGACAGAGATCAATTCGGACCACATGCTGTGGAGCATGGCGGGCAACCTGGCCATGGTGCACCGTGTGTTTATGGGCATGGAGTTTACAGAAGAGGGGATATTGTTTCGCCCTGCTGTGCCAAAACAATATGACGGGGTTAAAAGGCTGGAGCACTTTAAATACCGGAATGCCGACCTGACCATAACAGTTAATGGCTACGGTAACCGTATTTCGGGTTTTAAGCTTGACGGAAAAGCGCAGGATAACTATTCTGTACCCAATACGATGTCCGGGAGCCATATAATAGAAATCGAAATGCAAAACAATGATTTTAGTGGCGGCATAAACCTCACCGACAGCCATTTCAGCCCTGCAAATCCTCAGGCCAGGAGGGATGGGGGTACGCTAAAGTGGGATGCTGTAACAGATGCCGTGTCGTACACGGTATATAAAAACGGTAGTGCTATCGTGACCACTACGCGTACTGATTACCCCATGCTAAATGATGCTTTCGCTGAATATAAAGTAAGCGCCACGGATGCCAAAGGATATGAAAGCTTCACGTCCGAACCGATACTGGTTTATCCGGCGAATAGCGAGCGCAAAGTACAGATAGAAGACGCCGCGGATAATTCTGCCAAACCGTACATCAATTTTGAAGGCACGGGCTTTTCAGAATTATCCAAAGCCAGCAATCGCGAGGTAACCCTGAAAGTGACTGTGGCTACTGCGGGAAGCTACCATGTGGATTTCCGTTATTCAAACGGCAATGGCCCCTGGAATACGGATAACAAATGTGCGATAAGGAGCCTGTATGCCAATGATGATTATCAGGGTGTTTTGGTGATGCCGCAGCGCGGCGCCGGTGAGTGGTCGGATTGGGGCTATACCAATAGTTACGCGATACCGTTACATGCAGGTGAAAATACAATCAAAATCGTTTTTGAAGAGTGGAATAATAATATGAATGTGGATGAAAACACTGCAATGGTCGATTTCATGCGCATTATCAAAATGAATTAAATGCTTCTGAACCAATTAAAGCCTACAATTATGAGAAAATATATTGCCTGCATGATCCTGCTTTTTACGCTTCTGCCTATACGCGGCTTAGCCCAGAATACAGCCCCCAAAGAGCAAACGCTGGGCAACTGCTTGTCGTATGCCATAACAGGCAACCGGATTATCTTTGATTGTGAGAACAATGCGAAAGTACAGCTGCAGCTCTGTAGTGGCGAGGTGCTTAAAGTATGGGTGTCGGCAACAGGGAATTTCAGCCGCAGCAATCCGTCGTTTGCGGTCATAGAGGAAGACCTTGGTTGGAACGGTACTATTGAAGTCAAAGAAGAGGTATCGGCCTATGAACTATTTACCGCGTCGCTTCGCATCCGCGTAAATAAATCACCTTTTAAATTGCAGGTTTTTGACAAGTACCAAAAACTCCTGTTCAGCGACTACAGCGAAAAGGGATTTGTAAAGCAGGGAAGCAGGCTGGCATCCTATAAAACGTTGCGCAGTGATGAGCAGTTCTTTGGGCTGGGCGAAAAATCGGGCCCGCTTAACCGCCGCGGCCGCAGCTATAAAATGTGGAACAGCGACCAGCCCTGCTACGGCGCCAATGAAGACCCGCTCTACAAGAGCATTCCTTTTTTTATGAGCTCCAACCATTATGGTATTTTCTTTGACAACACCTACAAGACCGAGTTTAAATTTGGCAGTGAGAGCAATGACTATTATTCGTTTGAAGCACCCGAAGGGGAGATGGTCTATTACTTTATGTACGGCAATGATTATAAGGAGATTATTAAAAACTACATAGGTCTGACGGGCAAACCCATCATGCCGCCAAAATGGGCACTTGGTTTTGCACAATGCCGTGGCAATTATACCCGTGAAGACCAGGCGCGTGAAATAGCCGCCGAATTCCGGAAACGACAAATCCCCTGCGATATTATCTACCAGGATATCGGTTGGGTAGACGGCCTGCAGGATTTTGACTGGAAAAAAGGGAACTACAGCAACCCAAGGCAAATGGTTGCCGACCTGGGTAGTATGGGCTTTAAAATGATCATTTCGCAAGACCCGGTTATATCGCAGGCCAATAAAAAACAATGGGATGAAGCCAATGGCAAGGGCTACTTTACGACAGATATCCGTACCGGGAAGACATACGACATGCCCTGGCCCTGGGGCGGCAATTGCGGTGTGGTAGACTTTACAAAGCCCGAGGTAGCCGACTGGTGGGGCGCTTACCAGCAAAAGCCGCTGGACGACGGCGTCCGTGGTTTCTGGACCGATATGGGTGAGCCTGCCTGGAGCAATGAAGATGCTACCGACAGGCTCAACATGAAGCACTATCTGGGCATGCACAGCGAGATACACAACGTGTATGGCTTTACCTGGGACAAGCTGGTTACCGAGCAATTCTACAAACGCAACCCTAACAAACGCATCTTCCAGATGACACGCGCATCGTATGCCGGCCTGCAGCGCTATACCTTTGGGTGGAGCGGCGATTCCGGCAACGGGAATAATGTACTCGACGGATGGCAGCAGATGGCCAACCAGATACCCGTAGGGCTTTCCGCAGGCATGGGGCTTATCCCGTTTTGGGCCTGTGATATTTCGGGATACTGCGGCGAGATCAAAGACTATCCTGCAATGGCTGAGCTGTATGTGCGATGGATGCAGTTCGGTATTTTTAACCCCCTTACGCGTGCCCATCACGAGGGGAATACCGCGGTTGAACCCTGGCTTTTCGGTAAGGGGGCAGAGGAAATCACGCGCAGCGCGATCGAATTAAAGTACAGGCTGTTCCCTTATATTTATACCTATGCACGGGAGGCACATGATACGGGCCTGCCGCTGATGAGGGCAACTGTCCTGGAATACCCAAATGACGCAGAAGCCTATAAATTAAACGGGCAGTTTATGTTTGGGAAAGAACTATTGGTAGCCCCCGTGGTGGAAAAAGGGGCTATCACGAAAGAGGTATACCTGCCCGAAGGTGAATGGATTAATTTTAATGACGGTAAAACGGTATACCGTGGGGGGAAATGGCTTACGGTGGATGCCCCGCTTGAGGTAATCCCGCTCTTTGCAAAAAAAGGCAGTATTATCCCTACCATGCCGGTAATGCAGTATATTCATGAGAAAGAAAATTATCCGGTCAGCCTTGAAGTGTATCCGGCTAACATAAACCAGGAAGCCACCTTTGCGCTGTATGAAGATGATGGCGAGAGCCGGGGGTATGAGAAAGATATTTATTGCAAAACCAATTTCAGTTGTCTCACTGTTAAAGGGGGATTAAGATTTATTATAAATGCACCAGAAGATAAAGGCTATATGCCAGAGGGCCAACGTAACTACGTCATTAAGATACATGCAGCTGCCCGGCCAAAAGGTGTTGTTATAAATGGTGCAAAGGCAAAAAAAATAAAGTTACCCGAGTTAGAGAAATTGGCCGATACCAATTTTGAAAACATAAATTTTACCTATGATGAGGCTGCTGGGATACTGTATATAAAAGTCCCTGATACCAAGAAGCAGATTATAATGGAAATTACCTACTGATTATTGATAAGCTGGGGGTATACAGGTGCGCGGATTGGATGGACGTATCTGTTTTAGCCAATGCCCCTTTTTTTATATGCCTGTTGTATGGGACAATATTGTTGCTGTTCTCATTGGCCAGAAAAAGGAGCCTACCTGAGGGCATTATCACTATCGGGCATCGTTAGAAAAAATATCGTCACCGCTGCTCCGGCATTCCTGATTCTGGCCTTTGAAAGGTCTACAGATTGAAGCAAACGGGATTGCATTTCGTTGTAGCTGTATAAAGCGACTGTTGCATAACGTTCATTCATTGCAGCAAAGGACTTGCCATCAGGGTGGAATCCTAAGTGAGATAATGCAAGGTTTAGTAATCCATCAACCGCCCCGCTATGGGATGTGAAGGGCGGGTTGGTGTAATTTAACAGGATGCAATGGTTCTCCAAAGTAGCCCGCAGAAATTGAAAGACCCGTGTGCCCCGGAGATGATAGCCTCTGGCGAGGAAGTCAACGGGGCACTGTGCACAAGCACAAGTCGGAGGCAGGGAAGGGGCGAAGTGCGGAACGATATGCTTATAGTTGAGCTGAATTTACTTTTGGTTATCAGTTCAGGAAGTGAATTTTTATCATTTGTTGTATCGTTGCAAGAGTAAGCGTTTTAAAACCTAACCAATTATTGCTGCCAGTACGCTGCTATTGCGAGTTCGAAATCTTCCTTTATAAATTCCCAGTAGCGGCCGCGCAGGCACTCCGGGTCGAAGTCGGTGTCAGCTTCTTCAAAATGGGTAAAGTTTGTCAATATCAGAGTGAGGTCGTGGCTGTAAGGATACCGCAAGGCATGCAGCTCCAGCATCCGTGCAATCGGGTAGGCGGGGAGTAACTCATATAGGTCAAAAAAGTCTTTCTTGCGGCCGCCGCGTTGAATGATATCGACCTTCATGGCGATAATCTCTTCGGTGGTAGCCATACGGATTCCGTTAACGGATAGTGTATCCTGCATGAAAGGGTCCGTGGTGTAGAAAAGGTCGAGCTTGATGGTGTTTTCAGGGTCCGTACCCAGGAAGTAGGAACGCCCCATACCCACGGGACCTGAAGAGACTGGTTCTAAATGTGCGAAAAGCCCCGAAAGTACCTGTTCTATGCGGTCAAAATCAATACTGCCGTAATCCGCATCGGTAAAGAGGTCGATATCCACGGAAATCCTGTGTCCGTGTTGCAGGGATAGTGCCGTCCCACCTACAAGGCGGAACGGGTGCAATTCGGGTAGTTCCATCAGTTGCAGCAAGGCTTGTTGTAACAATGGATTTACGGTATTCCAGTACATTTTAGCCATGCAGTTTTGTTATTGTTTGGCGCACCTTTTCGTTTCCGTAAAAGCGCAGTAGCTCTTTTTTCTCGGTGAGGTTTCCCCGTTCAAAAATACGCCTGATTACCGCCGGGCCTTGACGCTGCCAATCGATTTTGGCTATGTCGGTATCCCAGAAAAGGGATTTGCGCAAGCGTGAAAGGTCGGGGGTATGGGCGGCTGCATTTTTTTTCTTTATCCGTTCAATGTCGTAATACGCCTGTAGCATTACCAGGGTACCTTCTTCGAGCCCCAGCACCTTTTCCAGTTTGAGCGCCGTAGCGGTGGAGAGGTCGCGCTTGCCGAGGATAACCTGGTTGAGGCTCTGCGGGAATTCCCCAATGGAGAGGGCAAAAGGGCGTTGGGCAAGTTGCCGTTTGGCCAACTCGCGTTTTAAAACGGCACCGGGATGTATGCCTTTATAGCGTTCAAATTGCTTGTCCATAATACAAATATAAGCAAATTTGCTTATATCGATACAACATTAAAAACAATCTGATGTAGTTGGAAGCCCTTAAGTTGTTTACGACCGGTTAACCCATATGTTATTCGGGGTGTGCACCTGTCTTATACCCGTTATCACTAAAGATCCGGTAACATGGATATTATTCAATTTAGAGGACTTTTAATCTTTGTCCCAATTACTGCTGGCCAGGCTCATTTTTTTATAATCATCCAGCTTTTTGAGGGATCATCAAGGAGGCTTTGCAATTCGCTATCTATAATGTCCCGTATATCATTTTTGACTTGCAGATAGTTTTGCTGTACCTGCCCCGGTACTATCTTCCTGACCGGCTGAATATCATGATAGCCTTGTTCTTCTTTTCTCAGGGCTTGGCGGTCGTTTTGTATTTCGGCGTGAAACCCCTTTAGTGTTATCGGACAGTCGGGTTCATCTGCTACGATACCCACAAATTCGCCCGAACTCAGCTTAGCTATTTTTGAAGGGGGGATGGCGCTTTCAAGTTGGCGTGACTGGCTGACTGATGTATCATTACTGTTAATGGAAAGGCTTTGCCGTTTTTGCATGATCTTACCGAAACGTTCTGACAGTTGTTTTGCTGAGTCGCCGTTTACCTGCCCCGAAATAATATTACCGGTGATATGGCTGAAGCTAGATTTTAAAAATACCGATGATAAAGGAAATTTTAAAATAAAACAGTTCGGTGAGAATTACGGTTATGACCTTCTAAGTGTACTTGAAAAGCATCCGATCAAAGAACTGAAAAGTGAATATAAGGATGATTTAATTGACTCTTTGAAAAAGGGAAATATCCAGTCTGCCACGTTCATTAAAGGTGATCAGGAGGTAAAACAGTATATTGAGGCAAATCCACAATACAAAAGCATTAACCTGTATGATGCTAACATGAAGAAATTGGAAGGCCGTCAATCTCAAAGTGAAAAGCAGGGTGAATCCCAAGGACAATCTTCGAGAAAAGACAACAGTAAGGGCCAGTTCGGAGAAGAAAATGAGCCTGGTCGGAAAGAGACAAAGAAAAGGGGGCAATCAATATAGTGTTGACGATGAGAGCGCTGTTAGCACTGTCTGATTTCTTTCAGGCAATCGATAACGACCAGCGAATAACAATGCGTCATATTGGGTTATATGCCGCATTGTTATATATCTGGGAAACGGACGGCTTTAAAAATCCCATCTGTCTATTTAGTAAAGAAATAATGGCTGTGGCAAAAATATTTGCATCCGCTTCTTACCATAGGTACATCAAACAACTTGATGAATATGGTTATATCAGATATGAACCTTCGTTTAAAAAGAACCAGGCAAGCAAGATTTATTTACTGGCCTTAGTTAGCACATAATGATGATTAAAAATTTAATTGTGAACCGACTATATGGAACAAATATCATTTGAGCAGTTAACTGCACTTGTGTCTGGCCTGCTTACCAGGGTATCTAGGTTGGAACAATTACTTTTTTTACGTCCAAGAATCAATGATAACCAGTGTAATTCGAGCCTTTCGAAACAAGAAATAGCACAGTTTTTTTATATATTGATGGATGAGAAAATATTTTTTTTCGATGCTTATGACCCTCAGCACAACCGGAAATGTTTCCAGGAGTTTATCCAGGATCATTTTACCTATTATGGGGACAAGGGGGAACAATCGGCCATCACAGCCATTAGCAAGGAGTTTTCCGAGGCAAAAGGGTACAGTTACAACGACAAGCACCTGCGTTTTTTGGATAAGCTGATTGCGTTGCTGCAAAGGCGCAAGACACGGTTAAAAAAATAGAAAAGCCATGAACGAAAAAAAGAAAGACAAAAAGGAGAGGGCTTGGCTGGCGTTGAAGGAACTGCTGGGCCCGTTATATACTAAACTTGAGGCGATAGACACCCTACTAAAAAAGGATGGCATCAAGACGAAAAAATACTACCGTAACGAGGATTTGAAATTGCTTTTCGGCTTGTCAAACAATACCATCATCAAATACCGGCAGAGCGGTGTTTTGCCTTTTACAAAATTGGGTGACATCTTTCTGTATGAAGCCCTAAAAATTGACCGGATACTCAGGCAAAACCAGCCGTAATGAAAATTCTTATGATGTTATAATATATTTGCCAAGTTATAGTATACGTATTATTGTAGCTGTCTATGGGTTAAGAATTCACGTTGTAAAGGTATGTTTCACACCATGAAAATAGACTAATCGTTGTCCCAAATAATAGTATAAAAAAGCGGTTACCCAACCGCAGTAATAATATCTTCCTTTATAATTTCCCAATAATAGCCTTTCAAAGAGATGGACTCAAAATCATCATCTGCTTCACTAAAGTTAGTAAAAATTTGGCTTTAATTAAAGATTAGTCGTGTGAATACTTGTAGCGTTTTTCATGAAGAGCTAATCATTTCAGCGATGGTGTGTTTTGGTAATACTTCATAGAGTTTTTTGGGGTGGTGCGTTGCACGATATCGACCTTCATCGCTATGATTTTCTTCCAAGGAAGCCATCCTTAAATTTTCAATTATAACAGGTTCGTCCGAAAGGGATTTGTTGTATAATAAAGGTCGAGCTTAACGGTGTTATCCTTATCGCTCCCCACCAAATAGGACTTGCCCATTACTACAACGCCACCGAAATTTTTATCAGCGTAATTGAATTAATGCACCTGTATTTTTATGAAGTCCTAAAATATTTTTTAGTAAGGTATTTATCAAAGGCTTCGGGAGGCAGGAGATGTACAGACCATAACGACAGCACTTATTAACTGATGATTAATACAACTAATGGCTTTTATAAAAATAATTGGTAATTAGGAGATAATACCGTAAATTTAAAGCTAAATAATTGCTCAGCTTTTAGTTGACCTATAAGTGTACCTGTTAAATTGGATAACGGAAAACATCGGTATTTACTGAGATTTAGATATAGGTTCCGGAGCCTCTTTCTCCGCCACCTGGAGTTTACGACTAAACTTCTAAAGAACAGAAACCTTTGAATACATCAGTATTTGAAGGTTTTTTTATTTCCCCGGGAATCGAACCAACTTCGGATACCCGGTAAAACCGAACATTTGGTTTTTGAAAACCAAAATTGCCACCATTTTACCACAGGCTTATACTATGAAAAATCACTGGTGTATAAAGTTTTAACACGGGTTTTAGAAATCTTACTTATTGAAGTTGGCAACTAATAACCTTCCGTGTTAGGTTAATTATATATTTGCAAAAAAATACTGTTATATGGAGATGATCAGAGATTTGTGTTTTGCAGGTAGAAAAATTGAAACGATTTTAAAAAGTAACATTATTTTAATTCCTCTTTTCATTTTTACTTTATTTCCGGCACATCTCACCGCGCAGCAAACGGCAGATTCGCTGAATAAACTACTTAAAAATGCCCATGGAGTGCAGGAAGCAGAAATCAATGGTGAACTGGCGACATATTATCTGAGTACAAACCCTGATTCTGCCATTTTTTATGCCCAAAAGGCAATAACTACAGGCCGGCAGCTGAAGAACCATCGGATTGTAATACGCTCCTACGCAAAAATTGGTGAGGCCTGCCAAAAGCAGAATAAGATGAAGGACGCCATTGCCAATTACCTTAAAGGACTTGACCTGGCAGAAAAACATAATGAAAAATCTTTGGCAGGTACCATATACAACGGGATAGGGGTTTGCTACTTTTACCAAAACAATATCAAAAAGGCAGAGCATTATTTTAAATTGGCAGCTAAGGCAAAAAAAGATGCTAACGATTACCAGTACTATGCCTTTATATCCACCAACCTGGCGGGCCTGCAGATTACGAACCAGTCCTATGCCGAAGCTGTAAAAACACTCCGGGATGCCGAAAAGACACTGCTGAAAAACAGGCAGGAGCAATACCTCTCAACGGTATACAATTCACTTGGGGCGGCCTACCAGGCTGTAAAACCTGACTCGTGCCTTTACTATTATAATAAAGGTGTTGACCTTGCTGTAAAGTACAATGACCTTACCGGCCAAATGACCGCCAACCAGAATATTGGTGACTATTATCTTGAAAAGAAAGATTACCCGTCAGCAATCCAATACATGAAAAAGGCCATAGCGGTTAACGATAAGCGACCTGAAGACCCATTTAAGCCTGCACTGTATGACCGCATAGGGCTGGCTTATGAAGCCATGGGGGATTTCAGGAATGCCTACAGTTACAAAAAACTCGAAAACGAGGCCCGCCAGCGCATATTTTCCGTGCAGAAGCAAAAAGAAGTTGATGAGTTGGAAATCAGGTATCAAACAGAAAAAAAAGAAAAAGAAATACAATTGAACAAGCAGGAAATCGAGCGGGGTAAAAACCAGCGTAACCTGCTGCTTTTTGGCGCCACACTGGTATTTATCGTTGCCGGGTTTATAATGTACCTGTTTATACAGCGCAGGAAAATTATACAGGAATTTGAGCAGGAAAAGCTAAAAATGTTCGAAAACATATTCCATGAGATAAGAACTCCGCTAACGCTGATTGACGGGCCGATACAGTTGATAAAAAATGATGCAGGGCTAAAGAACACCGAACAGCTGGTTCTTTTAGAGCGAAATTCCAAAAGGCTCACGCGGCTGGTTAATGAACTGCTGGATGCATCCAAACTTGGCAAGGGAAGTTTCAGCCTGGACCATACGACAGGTAACATCGGCGATTTTATCGATGACATTACTGATGGTTTTGCAGCCGAGGCAGCTTCGGACGGTAAAAGAATCATCAATGAAAAAAGCAATGTTAACGGATATTATTCTTTCCCGTCGAATGCTTTGGAAAAAATAATGTCGAATCTCATTGGCAATGCTTTAAAGTACAGTCCCGCGGGTAGCGAGGTAAAGGTTATTTCGCGGCTAGGGCAGGAGGAGCTTGTGATAGAAATTAAGGACAACGGTCCGGGCATTCCTCAAAAAGAACAAAAAAAGGTATTCAGGAGGTTTTTCAGGGGCAAATATTCGTCGGGCACAAACGGTACGGGTATCGGCCTTTCATTGGTAAAAGAGCTGGTAGAACTGGCACAGGGAAACATACAGATGCAAAGCACACCTGTAGGAACATCATTTACAGTTACGCTGCCGGTAAAGCAACTGCAAAATATTCCTGAGGCCGTTTATGCCGATAGCGATACCCCTACGCTCCTGCTGGCTGAAGATGATGCTGATACAGCCGCGTTTACCATTTCGGTGCTACAGGATAGCTTCAGGGTCATCCATGCCAAAAATGGACAGGAAGCGATAAGCATAATTAGCGAAAGCCTGCCCGACATTGTACTTTCTGACATTATGATGCCCGAAAAGGATGGCATTGATCTGTTGAAAGACATTCGTTCCGACCAGGTGTCGAGCCACCTCCCTGTGGTGTTGTTTTCGGCAAAGGCATCGTTAGAGAGCCGCCTTACCGGGCTCAGCCACGGCGCAGATGCTTATATTGCAAAACCTTTTTCTCCCGATGAACTCAGGCTGACCGTACACAACCTGTTCACCACAATGCAGCGCAACAGGCAGCTGTACCAGTCGGCAATAAAATCGGCAAAGATATTTGAAGAGCGTATAAAAAGCGATAATGCCTACGTAAATAAAGTCATCGAAAGTATTATCATGAATATTGGCGATGCCGAATATTCGGTTAATGAGCTTTCATCAGACATGGCTGTGAGCCGGAGCCAGCTGCACAGGAAGCTTGCGGCGCTGACAGGATTCTCTACCACAAACTTTATACGTATGGTGCGCCTCGAAAAATCGAAGGACTTGCTGCTTGCCAATGACGGTAACATTTCGGAAATAGCATACAAATGCGGGTTTAACAGCCAGTCTTATTTCACAAAATCGTTTACAGAGCATTTTGGTGAACCTCCAAGCCATTTTGCTAAAAATCAATAGATTTTCAGGATGTGCAACAATAGTATATAACAGTGCAACATTGATTAATGAACGTTTATAAGCATTAATTTACATTTGCAAAAAAAAGAACACTTAATCAATCAAATTAATATAATGAGGAATTTTTTACTCTTCTCTTTACTTCTCTTAGGATTCGCTTCATACGCTAACAACGAATGTGGCGATGCAATCATGCTAACTCCCGGCACGACCTGCAATTACACTATGGGAACCTTTAGTGGTGCGACACTCGCTGGCACAGCGCCAACCTGTACCAGCGAGTCACTTCAGGATGTATGGTACAAGTTTACTGCAACCGATGCTACAATGCGCATATCGCTAAACGCTACGTCCGGCCTTAACCATGGCTTCCTTGTGCTGCAGGGGGGCTGTGGCGGTACTGTAATGGCATGTGTAAATGCCACACCTGCGGGAAATGCAGAAGCTTATACTGACAATACGTATGTGATAGGCCAGGAATATTACATACGTGTGTTAAACGCAACAGCACAATTCAGTTCGGCTTCATTCGGTATTTGTGTGACAAACATTCCCCCGCCAACAAATGACCTATGCGCCAATGCGCAACAGCTTACACCGGGAACCACCTGTTCCTTTACGCAGGGAACTTTCAGCGGTTCACTTAAAGATGGCAGTGTCCCATCATGTGCCACTAATACTTCTCAGGATGTTTGGTATAGGTTTACCGCAACGGATGTGACGATGATGATAGAGCTTAACAGCTCATCGAACCTTAACCATGGTTTTGAGATTTACCAGGGCGGATGCAGCGGGGCTGTTGTGGCTTGTATAAATGATGGCGGAGCAGGACTTAGTGAGAGCTATTTTAATAATAATTTCATTGTAGGGCAGGAATACTACATAAGGGTAATTAATGCCTCAGTTAATTTAAGCACCCAGGCATTCGGTATCTGCGTAACTAAATATCCTACACCTGCAAATGACTTGTGTGCCGATGCGCAACAGCTTACTCCGGGAACTACCTGTTCCTTTACGCCTGGTACTTTCAGCGGTTCACTTAAAGATGGCAGTGTCCCATCATGTGCCACTAATACTTCTCAGGATGTTTGGTATAGGTTTACCGCAACGGATGTGACGATGATGATAGAGCTTAACAGCTCATCGAACCTTAACCACGGCTTTGAGATTTACCAGGGCGGATGCGGCGGGGCTGTTGTGGCTTGTATAAATGAGGGCGGAGCAGGACTTAGTGAAAGCTATTTTAATAATAATTTCATTGTAGGGCAGGAATACTACATAAGGGTAATTAATGCCTCAGCCAATTTAAGCACCCGGGCATTCGGTATCTGCGTAACTAAATATCCAACACCTGCAAATGATTTATGTGCCAATGCACAACAGCTTACCCCAAGTACTACATGTACATATATGCAGGGGACTTTCAGTGGTTCATTAAAAGATGGTAATATTCCGTCATGTGCCACTATATCACAACAGGATGTATGGTATAAATTTACGGCTACTGATGCTATGATAAGTATAGAACTCGAGAGCACACCATATATCAACCATGCTTTTGAAGTGTACCAGGGTGGCTGCGACGGTACGCTTATTACCTGTACTAACGCCTATGCTGCTGGTAGTAGCGAGAGTTATTTCAGCACTAACTTTATTGCGGGCCAGGAATATTACATTAGGGTCATAAACGCTTTAGGATCGTTGTCAACACGTAACTTCAATATTTGCGTCAGGAACTATCCTACGCCTGCCAATGATCTTTGCGCCAATGCTACAGAGGTGTTTCCCGGCACCACATGCAACTACATCGGGGGTACATTTTCAGGATCTGCCAATGACGGTACGGCGGCTGTGTGCCCTTCAGGTAGTAGTATGCAGGATATTTGGTACAAATTTGTGGCTACTGAGCAAACCTACAGCATTTACCTGAACCCGGTAGGTGGTTTTAATCCGGGTTTCCAGATATTTGAAGGAAGCTGTTCTGGCACCATGATGGCATGCGTTAACAATTATGGCAACAATGTATCGGAATACTACCAAAATTATAATTTCGTTATCGGCCAAACCTATTATGTAAGGTTTTTCCATTTGATGGGCGGATACACTTCACAAAATATTTCTTTCTGCATTACAAAGTATCCTAAACCGTCAAATGATACCTGTGAAAATGCACTTGTGCTGTACCAGCACACTACATGTTCAGAGGTTGGGGCCACACTTACAGGCGCTATGTTTGACGGCCCGGCAATTTCATGTGCGCCACAAGCCGGCCAGGATGTATGGTTTAGATTTGTTGCGGAAGGAAGTAGCGCAAATATATACATAGGGCCGATGATTGGTCGCGACCTTGGCTATCTGGTATACCAGGGAGGCTGCAACGGCACTCCAATTGCCTGCATCAATAACTACGGAGCAAACCTTAGTGAAACGGCAAACATTTCTAACCTTATACAGGGACAGGAATATTATATACAGGTTTTTAATGCCTATCCTGGGACAACTATCGACAGTTTCTCTATTTGTGTTTACGGAGCGATACAGCCTTGCAATGCTTCCGTGTCGATTGCAGCTGATTCAAGCCAGATTTGTGCGGGCAGCGGCGCTACTTTTACAGCAACACCTGTAAATGGTGGCGCTACACCCCAGTACCAATGGAAACGAAATGGCAACAATGTTGGTACGAACAGCCCGGTATTTACAGCTTCGAACCTTGTTAACGGAGATAATATTTCGGTTGTCATGACAAGCAGCGTACTATGCCCATCTGTTCCAACTGTGACAAGCAATATAATTACGATGAATGTTACTACCCCCGTAGTGCCTACCTTTACCCAAGTTACGGGTATATGTACCGGAGGTACATTCACGCTGCCTGCAACATCTAATAACGGAATAGCAGGAACGTGGAGCCCGGCTGTAAATAATACGGCTACCACCACATACACATTCACGCCCAATACAGGACAATGTGCATCTGTAACCACAATGACCGTAGCGGTGAATAGTAGCGTCACGCCACTATTTACGCAAATCCCTGCCATCTGTACAGGCGGAACATTCACCCTGCCTTCTACTTCTAATAATGGCATCACCGGAACCTGGAGCCCGGCAGTAAATAATAGTGTTACCACGACGTATACCTTTACACCTAATCAGGATCAATGCGCGATTACAGCCAGTATGACAGTTGCTGTAAACAGTAATAATGTGACGCCTGTATTCACACAGATAGGTGCTATTTGCTCAGGAGGGACGATTACGTTACCTTCGGTTTCCAATAATGGTATTACAGGGATATGGAGCCCTTCTGTAAATAACACAGCCACGACAACCTATACATTTTCACCCAATCCGGGACAATGCGCCATTCCGGTTACCATGACAGTTACCGTGAACAACAATGTAACTCCAACTTTCGTTCAGGTACCTGCCATTTGCGAAGGGGGATTGTTCAGCCTCCCCACGACTTCGACAAACAGTATAAGCGGAACCTGGAGCCCGGCGGTAAACAACAATGCAACAACAACGTATACCTTTACGCCAAATGCGGGCCAGTGCGCTGTTCCTGCAACTATGACGGTAACGGTGAACAACAACGTGGCACCAGTATTTAGTCAAATTGCACCGATATGCCAGGGAGAATCCTTTACACTTCCCACGACTTCGACTAACGGTATAAACGGAATCTGGACCCCGGTAGTAAATAATAGTGTTACCACGACTTATACCTTTACCCCAAATGCAGGGCAATGCGCTATAACAACGACAAAGACAGTAGTTGTGATGGTTGTGGACGCATCAGTAACTGCTTCTGGCGCTACAATAACGGCGACCAATTCGGGGGCATCCTACCAATGGATTAATTGTGCTACCAGTGAGTTGATAAACTTAGCCACCGGCGCATCATTCACTGCTGTTGAAAATGGCTCCTATGCAGTTGTGGTAACGCAAAATGGGTGCTCTGAAACATCAGAATGTGTTACGGTTTCCAGTCTTAATACCGGGACATTCATACAGCCGGGCTGGGTGGTATATCCTAATCCTGTAAACGATCAGCTTTTTATTGATGCTACTGAGCCAACCCAGGTTATATTAACCGATATTACAGGGAAAATTATAGGCAGTCATGATTTAAGGTCTGGGGTTAACACTGTTAATACCGGCTCCTTAAGTGCCGGTATCTATTTTATAAAATCGAATTTGGGAACTTATGTAAAGTTCATTAAGAAATAACCAGACTGATCAGAAATAGTAAAGTGGCTGCCTCAATTTTGAGACAGCCCTTTCTTTAATATTCTGTATGGTTTTTAATCGTTATTTTTAACAGACTATTTTCCGACGCAGTAATAGTAATAATCTGACCAGCAGTTGAAAAATAATTCAAGTGCGACAACAAGCGTAGTAATGCATGCAATTTGAATTACATCTTGCCGTTACTTATTGACTGGTACTAAAATAGAAGCACATGCTTCAATGCTTTTAATATCGTCGACGAGGATAATTTCTTCAGTTTTGTCAATTATATCATACAATAATCAGATCAAAGATTTAATAGTCTTGGATGAGATTGAACAGGATAAAATTGAAAAAATACTACAAATAATACATTTATATGCTTATTGAAACGGGGTTGTAGATGAAAAATTTCTTCAATTCTATACCGCACCATTTAATCTAAACGATGAGCATCATGTCGTTTTGTTTTTATTCAGGACTCATAAATGCGTAATAATGGCTAACCTTACCATTCTCCAAGATAAAGAAGTCCATACTATTAATCGTCCCTTCACTGGTATAAATCTTGCCAAACAATCTGGCACTGTTTTGAAGGTCTTCGAGATCCGAGGCTGAAGAAAAAATGAATTTCGGATCGGCATGTAATTTTTGAATAAAATCAGAAATCTCTGGTGTACCATTAAGGATAAAGTTTTTATCGTACATTTTTATGTCTTCTGCATAAATGCTTTTTAAAAGTTCGTCGCGTTTCGCACGATCTTTTTCATTCCAGGCAGCCACGTGGGCTTTCTGTAGTTTTTCAAGTTCCATACTATTGTTTTAATTGGTTTTTGAGAGAATCGCCCATCGATGCACCCAGAACAAAAATTACCTGAAATGCGACTGTTGACATATATCAACAGGGTAATTAAAAAAATGCGGTTATTTTTGCAAAGCGGTTATGTGATTGGCGAAATTGTTTCTTTTTTATTTTGATAGTAAATGTAGCAGAAAAAAGTTCCGTTAACTTTTTTCAGCTATGCTGAGGGCGCCGGTAGGACAACGGCGGACTTGTTCCGAAAGACGATCAGCCGATGCTGCATTAGCATTAATCCATGGGCTTGCACCAAGTTTAAAAACATCCGGCAATTGGCTTACGCAACGCCCGAATGCTGACAAAGAGAAGGTTTCCACGATATGGTAATATTCTCACCGCTATATTGTTTGCCGTCAGGCTCTGACACGTTATAATAAATAAAGCTACGTACCTTTGTGTCACCTTTCAGGATTTTCGATACCGGACAATTTTCTGCAACCTTTAGCAGTATGTTTCGGTGTTCCATATCAAGTACTGCTTCGGGAAACGACATATCGCAGTCGATGGTGGTGGTAGCTGTATCGTCTTTAAATGTTGAAATATATTTGCCGCAACCCATATCACAGGCACATCCCAGCCTTGCTTATCAATGAATTGCCGAAGTGTCACAATCTTACAGGAAGCAAGAGATGAAAGTAACAAACTGTAAGGGTCGGGGCCTGTGTCTCTGCCTCCCATCGAGACAGGTTCATCTGTTTGGAATGACCCATTTCGCCATTCCACATTACATTGATAGTGTTCACGTCCTATGGTGCTGACCACAGGATTTTGCATTATATATCGCATAGGCTTAATTTGTTTAACATAAAATTGTTTTCTGAAGATGTTGGGCGTACTTTTAAAATACTTTCCAAGTGCATTACTCAATAGCAAAAATCGGTTTTGCTGATGGATTTGAACGATGACATTTGATAAAAAAAGACATAAACATTTATCAATAGATTGTGATACCGGATGGTAAATTAGGGTAATTTGCAATGTTACGATTATCGTGTTTATGCCATCCCGGACCTGGTTAAGCATTATTGCAGTACGCCAATCGTTTGAGTTGAATCGAAATTTTAATAATTTTAAAAAACATTTATTGAATATGTATCAAAATCTTTTCACCTATATCCATAATTATATCCAATCATCACTTACTATTGAGGAAAAGGAAATGATTAAAAGTGCCTTTCAGCTTAAAAAGCTGCGACGAAAGCAATTTTTTCTACAGGAGGGAGAGATAGCCAGATATACCGCATTTATTTCAAAGGGAGCGATGCGTCAATATATTTCCGATGAGAAAGGAGGGGAGCGCATTGTCAATTTGTTCATAGAGAACTACTGGGCAACCGAACGTGAGAGTTTTACCACACTTAACCCTTCGCGTTACAATATTGATGTATGGGAAGATGCCGAACTTCTTATTATTACCAGGGAGTCGTTTATGGCTTTGGCGGAAAAAGTGCCGGCCCTTATAGAAATGACACGGTTGATGGACGATAGGAATGCCATTGCTAATCAAAGGCGGCTTACCTCAACAATCAGCTATCCTGCCGAGAAGCGCTATGAAGATTTTGTAAATAACCACCCACGCTTTATAGAACGTTTCCCGCAGCATTTTATCGCTTCATTTTTGGGTATTACTAAAGAAACTTTAAGCCGGGTCAAAAGGCAATCTATAAAATAGTTCCTGCCGGGTACAAAAGCGTTGATTTTTATCAACGCTTTTTTTTATGATATGTCATCGTCTAAATACACTATCAGTTTGCATTTTTACAGCCTGAAAGGCCAAGCATAAGTTTGGATTTATAATTTATCCATAAAGGTTTTTTCACTTGATAAATATTACAGCTGTATTAATTGTTAACCCAATAGAATAAAATATGAAAAAAACATTTACATCTTTTTGCACGGCCATTATGGCATTGGGGCTTCAGGCACAGCCTGCGCAATCATCCGGTGCCGACCTTATTGTTTATCATGCCAGGATTACTACACTGACCGCTGCCCAACCAACGGCATTGGCTTTAGCAGTAAAAGGAGGAAGGATTTACGCGGTGGGGAGTGATGCCGAAATACTTGGCATGAAAGATTCCCTTACGAAGGTTATTGATGCCGGGGGCAAAAGGCTTATACCGGGATTGGAGGATTCACATATCCATCCCCTTAACGAAAGGAACCTTACACATAAGGTAAGGTGGGATGGCGTGCCGACATTGAAGCGCGCGCTGGAAATGCTGAAAGAACAGGCAGAAAGGACTCCCGAAGGCCAGTGGGTTAGGGTAACAGGGGGGCGGTCTCCTTACCAGTTTGCAGAAAACAGGATGCCTACTCCTGAAGAATTGAGTAAGGCAGTGCCAAACAGGCCCCTTCTGGTCCATTACGCCTATAATTGGGGTTTTCTCAACGCACCAGCGATGAAAGAACTGGGCGTTGGAACGGAAAAGTTCCAGATGCCCGAAGGAACAAAGATTCACAAAGACAAAAAAGGAAATTTTACAGGGGTAATAACAGGTAACACCTTTATGTTTATTGCCCTGGAAGGTATGACTCCCGGTCCCACACCCGATGAAGAGGTAAGTTCGCTGCAATCTGTCATTTATTACCTTAACAGGTTTGGAATAACTTCTGCAATTGAATGCGCTGCCATTATCGGATATCCTGAAGGTCATGCACCATTACGTACCCTTATAGGGAAAAAAAGGCTCAACGTCCGCTTCCCTTTCGTAGATCTTGGTTTGGATATGAACCCAAACAGCAATTGGGTTGACGACGAGATTTACCGTGTTACCAAAACCGCTCCGATAAGCCCGGGTCAGAATCTCCATCCTACAATGGAGCATGGTCACGAATACGAGGGTACCGGTGAGCTTCTCAGGCCCGAGCTCCATGACCACGAGAATTTTGATGAGCCTGCTATTATAATTCCAAAAGATGTGATGATGAAGTATGCCCGGGAAGATCTTGGTAAGCTGATTAAAAAAAGAATACCTTTCAGGATGCACGTTACCTATAACGAGAATATGACGACTTTTCTGTATGCTCTTGAAGAAGTTAATCTTACCACACCACTTGACGGTATGCGCTGGAGTGTGGAACATGCCGAGACAATATCGCCGGAAAATATTGAAAGGGTAAAAAGACTTGGTGGTGGCATTGCCCTTGACACCAAAATGGCTTTTCACGGAGATGCATTCGCAAAAACCCATGGCAGGGATAAAGCATTGTATACCCCTGGGCTTCGCGCCCTGATAGATAGTGGCGTGCCTTTATCAATGACCTCCGATGGGTTCCGGGTATCTCCCGCTAATCCATGGATCGGGATGAGCTGGATGGTAACAGGAAAATCAGTGTCAGGTTCCATTATACTGGCAGAAGACAATCGCCTTAGCCGTGAAGAGGCGTTAAAATTATACACCACGGGTGCAGCCTGGTTTGAAAACCAGGAACAGGACAAAGGGCGTATAGCGCCGGGAAACCTGGCTGATTTTGCTATTTTAAGCGCTGATTATTTCGAGATACCTTCCGGGGAGATTAAAAATATTACCTCGCTGCTTACAGTTGTAGGTAAAAGGGAGCGTGTCAACCAGCACTTATTTATTGGGCAGGTTCCTTCTATAGGCTTTTCCCCATTCTCCCATTGCTTCAATAACCGTTTTAAGGCTTTTTCCCTCCTCTGTCAATTCGTATTCAACTGTAATGGGCATGGTATCGAGTACTGTGCGTTTTACCAGACGGTTCATTTCAAGGTCTTTCAATTCCTTGGAAAGTACTTTGGGGGCAATACCATTGATGTGGCGGTGGATCTCCATAAACCGCGCTTTGCCGTTAAAGAAAAGCATGCCAAGAATTGATGTTTTCCATTTTCCGCTCAGCAGGTCCTGGGTGTCTTTTACGCCCTGGATACTTTGCCTGCAGGTTTCGGTTAGGTAATTTTGGCCTTTCATTATTTCCTGTTTTGTAAACAAAGATATGTAAACACGGTAACTAAAATGTCAGCCCATTACCGTTTGGTAACCAGTTACCAAACGGTAACAGTTGTATATCCGGTAACTACAATAAGTACTTTTGATTTGTAACATTAAATATTTATAGTATGATTTTAGTAACCGGGGCGACAGGGCATCTAGGCTCAGCAGTTATAGAACAATTAGTGAAAACAGTATCTCCTGCTACAATAGCCGGCCTTGCAAGAAACGAAGATAAAACCCAAATGCTGCGTGATAAAGGGGTGCAGGTACGCATGGGTGATTTCGACGATGTGGCATCGCTACACCAAGCCGTAGAAGGCGTGGATACAATTCTGCTGATTTCCACGGTGGATCCTCACCGTTACCAGCAACATCAAAACCTTATCGATGCTGCAAAAGCAGCAGGTGTACAGCATATAGCCTATACCAGTGCGCTGATCAGGGACTGGAATTCATCCGCTGTAAAAACACACTTAGAGAGCCACTTTCAAACGGAAAATTACCTCAGGGAATCGGGTTTGCACTATACAATCTTCCGGAACTCGCTGTATGCGGATATGATTCCGGTCTACGCAGGAGAAAAAGTCTTTGAAAAGGGGATCTACCTGCCGGCAGGAAACGGAAAAGTGGCCTATGCCCTGCGCAGGGAAATGGGGGAAGCTATTGCCAACACGCTTTTACAGAATGATACTGAAAGTATTATTTACGAACTGACGGGGAGTGCGCTGTATTCCTATGATGACATAGCGAAATCCCTTTCCGAAATTGCCGGAAAAGATGTTCCCTACACCAATGCAGATGCCCTTGCTTTTCCCGGGGAACTAAGGCAGCTGGGGGTACCCGAGCGAATGATTGCGATTGCTGCCGGTTTTACAACTGACATCCGCAACCGGCAATACGAAACCCTATCGACAGACCTGGAATCACTGTTGGGGAGAAAGCCAAAGACGTTACAAGACGCACTAGAGGAAATTTATGCTTCCAGGATATAGTTATTACAGGCCAGGATAGTTTTTGTATTGAAATTCAGTCAGATATAATTCACTATTAAGAATTTTTAAAATTTTGTTAATCTGTTTTTCTGATAAATTGCAGGCTTTTTAAATTTGTGATGCTCATTTTTCATCATCCATATTGTTATCCTTAACCCTTCTACGGAAGGGTTTTTATTTTTGCAGTTATGACACCTGAAGAAATACGGCGCTACTTTATCGACAACCCTCCACCCAAGGAAGTGGACTGGAAACCCCATGCTAAAATTACCGATTCGCAGGCGTTCCTTAACCATACTTTTGTACTTATTAATAACCATAGGGGGCAGCTGGACAGCTGCCCGGCCTGGTGGCGGTTAAAGGAGTTTTACGGTGATATGAAAAAACAGGATGAAAGCCAAAAATAGAACCCCGCCCAGGGGACAGGGTTCGGGACAATTCTTATTGATATGGTCAGGTAAATTAGGAGCAAACGTATTATGCTCTGTTACAATGTCCCATCAATTAATGATCACGGTCCGGCGCACAACAGTGGGTCTTGGTGGCGGCACCACAACTACCTTTGGGGATGCAGGGCGGACAACAACGGTGCGGTATACTTTTTTTTGTGGCACAACAACCACTGTTTTCCTGGGGGCACACGAGGTTAGTACCATCGCAGCTAAGGCAATAAGTAGATTCCTGAATTTCATATTGTTTTTATTGATTGCATATTAATTTAGTATCGTATATTAAAAAGGGCTGTAGGAGATGCCTACCTGGGCAGCAAATCCCCTGCTTTTAACCTGCTCCAAGGGCTGTGGTTTTTTACCCAGGGGTGCCGTTATAATGGTCCATGAAGTAGAGGAGCTATCGGGGAAAAGTGCATAATTCTGTACAAAATTACTGCCTATCCCTGCATTGAGCCGCCATGATTTGGCGAAGGCATACTCGAATTTTCCCAGGGCAGCCCATTGGGTAACTTTTACGTAGTTGCCCTGGCTTTGACTTTCGCTTAAGCGGTAACTATTATTATCCCCTGCTATTTCCAGCCCCACACTTACCGTATTGGAAATAAGGTACAGCACCTTTTCCTTTACCGGGAATTGCCCGCTTATGGTCCATCGTTTACCGGGCTGGTAGTCAAAGCTGATAAAGGGCACTATCTGGTTCCCAAAAAACTGCCGTGCATAAAAAAGCCCCCAGCCTGTTGTGAGGCGTTCGCTGTGCCTGATGCTGTAATTAAAACCCAGGCCGTACCTGAAATCATCACCACTGACAGCTTTAAAATCCGAAAACAATCCCACCTGGGCAATAAGGGCCAAACTTCGGGTCCCTGAGAATTTTATCCTGAATATCGCCTGATTCGAAAGGGCCTGTAAGCCCGTACCGTAATGCTCGGGAAAGCCGTCTAAGGAAAGATTTTTATAATTCAAGGCAGTGATGATGGTGTATTTTCCATTATCATATACAGGCAGGCGCAGCTTCATATCCAACAGGCCGGTATGCGCGGCCGTGTCGTTATGTGTAATAGCAGCGGCACTGTAGTTAATACTAGCCATGTCTTTTTCCTGTGCCGCAACAATTTTGCAAAGCAGCAGTATTATTATTATATACTTCATTTCATTATTACGTTTTTTAAAGGGTTGATTGCCGTTGAGGGTCTCCGGACTATACCATTGCCTGTGGGAATTAGAGGCCAAAACTGAAGCCTATCCCGAGGTTCACGGACATCCCTCCAAATCCATTTACAGAACCGATTGGCCGGTCAAATTTTGAAAATTCATATTGGAAATTTCCCAGGAATGAGAACGATCGTGTTACCCGGTAAGTGGCGCCAATAGCGAGGTCGTACGAAACTGCCTTTTCTTTCTTTTTGGTTGTGTCTGTCGTGTTCGTTCCCGAGCCGCCGATGGTCCTGGTTACTTCGCCACCGCCCGCAATGGCGCTCAGGTTATTTAACGAGATATCAGCATAGGTCGTAAGCCGGTCCTTTTTAAACGGGATCAGCCGCAGCCCTAACCCAAGCTTGATTGCGGCAGCTCCTTTACCCGAACCGCTAAGGGTGACGCTGCCGTCAACATTTGAACGGACATCTTTAATACCCTTTTCCTTACCGGATATCACGAAACCAAAATTTAAGAAAAGCCCAGACCAATTGTTGATGTAATATCCCGCTGTCAGGTTATAGTAGGTATTTATTTTAGAAAAATCGATAAGCGTTTCCTCGTCGAATGCCGTCCTGTTGCCGCTCCTTATCCAATGGTATCCTAAAGTGAAGTTCCCAAACAACTGGTTGTTCCAGATTTTCGCCTCCCTGTTGGTTTTTTCAGTATCATCTTTTTGCGCGATATAGTCGAGTGTGACCACTTCATATTGTTTTGTAGTCCTCATGCTCCTTTTTTTTATATCACCCAAAGGCACATCCGAATTAAAGACTAGTGGGCTGCAGCCCAGTAGCGGATTATCAGGAGGGACGACTATTGCGGCAACTATTTCATTAAGTGTGTCTAAGGCTTTGCAGGACAGTAGTTCGGCCTTGCTGTTTAAATAAAGGAACACCCTGTTCCTGTCGAAATAATCTGCATCATGGTTGAAGCGTATGAATGCATCCAGGAATGCATACAAACTGTTTTCATCCAGTGATTCCTGGTAGGGAATATAATAGAAATAGGAGAAGTTGACCATGCTGATCGCTTCCCCGTTTTTTAGGGTATCATTCTGGAAAATGTCACTCAGTTCCTGGTCTTTATCGCCCATAATTATGGACACGTTATAGCCGGGCAGCTTTACATCGCCGTTCTTTCTATTGGAATATACAGCAAATTGGGTCTCATGCCCGTTATAGGTGAATACCCTTATATCCTGGGCAAACAGCAAATTTGAAGTAAACGCTAAAAGTAAGGTTATAACGCTCCTCATCCCGAAATGATTTTGCCGTCCATCATTTCGATGATACGGTCGCTTTTTTCAGCAAAGTCATTATCATGGGTTACCGTTATAATGGTCTTGTCATGCTCAGCGGCGAGCTGCTTAAAAATGTCAAAAACAACCGCCGTATTTTTACTGTCCAGGTTACCGGTGGGCTCATCACCCATGATAATGGAAGGTTCGTTGATCAGTGCGCGCGCAATGGCCACACGCTGCTGCTGCCCGCCTGATATCTTTGAGGCTGATTTCAAGGCCTGGTCGCCTACGCCCAGCATTTTGAGTTTTTCGTAGGCGTTATGCTCTATTTCGTCTTTGGTGAGTTTACCCAGCCGCAGTGCGGGGATCATTACATTTTTAAGGCAGCTGAAATCGGGCAACAGGTAATGGAACTGGAAGACAAACCCCAAGTGTTCGTTGCGGAATGATGCCAGTGCATTCTGCTTGTTCCCGGTCACCTTTTCACCGTTGAGGCTAAGCACGCCCTCGTACTCTGTATCCATGGTCGAAAGGATGTACAGCAGCGTCGATTTACCGCTGCCGGATTTGCCGATGATGGAAACAAATTCCCCCTTGCTTACCTCGAAGCTCACCTGGTTAAGCACCTTGAATTTCTCAGGTGCCATAAAATATTTGCTGATGTTCTCTGCTTTTAGTGCAATGCTCATAATGATACGTTTAGCCTCTGATGATTAATACGGGATCTACTTTGGATGCCTTTACCGCGGGGATATAGCCTGCAAAAAATGCGGTTACGATACCGAAAGCGCCGCCCTGTACATAGTGTTTTGTGAGAAAGGTAACGGGCAGGTAATCAACATTGCCCAGGCCCAGGTACATCTTGGAAACTCCATAGGAAATCAATGCCCCCATGAGCATGCCCGCTACCGAGCCGATACAGCCGATAATCAGCGCCTGCCGCAGAAAAATGCTGACTACATCCTTACCCTGAAAGCCCGTTGCCTTTAATATGGCTATCTCCTTGATTTTTTCATAAATAACCATATTCAGGATGTTATAGATGCCAAAGCCTGCCACTATAAGGATGGTTATCACCATCGAATTGGCTATAATATCACGTATTTTCTTTCCTGCGAGCGACTGCTCATTGGTACTTTGCCAGGATTCAGCAGTATACCCGGTCTGCGATTGCAGGCTTTGTGCAACTTCCGGAGCATTGTAGTAATCCTTTATGTTGATGTAAATATCGGTAATATAGCTCCGGTCTTTTTGCAGGAGCTGCTGTACTACGGCTGTATTGGTATAGCTCTTGGTGTCGTCTACGGCCTTAACGGTAGTCTTAAAGATGCCCACTACCTCAAGGGACTTGGTTACCTTTGAATAGGTAAGGTTGATGTAGTCCCCTTTGGCAAGGTTCAGTTTGTCCGCAAGGCCGGAGCCGATGATTATGCCGTTGGGATTGTTTACCAAAGACTTTACATCGCCCGCTATCATGGTGGCCGTAATGCCAAACATTTTATCCTGCTCGAGTATATTTACGCCGAACGCATTGCCGTTTTCCTGTACGTTGCCGTTGCTGTATAAAATTTCGGTACTTACCTGTTTGCTTATGGCGGTGACTTCGCTGTGGCTCTGGAGCTGCTTCAGCAGTGCATCAGGGTTAGCGATTTTGTTATCGCTGTACACCATCTGCGGGTTGCTGATAAGGTTTACCGTGGCAGTGCCGGCATACCGGTCCAGCATTCCGTTTGTACTGAGCTGGTTATCGTTGTACAGCCTTATGTGGGGGGTAGTGCTCAGCATCACTTCTTCCGACCAGTTATTTGTACCGGTAATAAGCGAGTTCATAAAAATGAACATACTGATGCCAAAGGTTACCCCTAGGGCTGCCACCATCGTTTGCTTGCGCCTCCCTACAATGTAGGTGAGGGCAATTTCGGTATTGATCCCTAATTTCATGGCCTAGTAGGTTTTAATGATTTCATCTTGGAGGCTAAGGCCATCAAGCACTTCTACCCAATCGGTGGCGATGATGCCTGTTTTTACCTGTACGGTATCCATTTCCTTCTCCCTTTTAACCAGTACCTTGCCGTCCGGGCTCAGGCTGCTGCGGGGTATGAGCAGCGCTTTCTCTTTTTTGTCCACTATAATATTGGCCTGCAGCAGGGTGCCGTTTATCAGGCCTGCCTGCGGCTTTGTAAATGCAGCCTCTATGGTATATGACTGTGCTTCCTGGTTAAAAGCAGGATATATTTTAGAAACCGAGGCAGTGTGGGTGCGGCCCTTTTCGGTATTCAGTTCTACTAATACCACCTGCCCGAGCCTGACCTTCGCAATACTGGCCTCATCGATATCCAAGACTACCATTAATGAAGCGTTACCCAAAACGGCTACCGCTTCACCCTTTTTTACAAGGTCGCCTTTGCGTTTTAAAAGAGAGTACACCGTATAATTTCCGGGGGATTTTATGCTGTAGTAAGCATTATTCACTGCAGCGGTGCGCTGCTGGCTTTTACTGTCGATAAGCGATTGCTGCAGGGTCAGCCTGGTATTCTCGATATTTTTTTTGATGCCGGTTGCATCATTAAGGGCGTTGTCATAGGCCAACTGTGCATTGTCAAGGTCTACCTTGGCGACTGACCTGGAGGCATAAAGGCGCTGCATGCGGTCCAGCTGCTCCTTATAGTTTTGTACTTTTTGGTTGGCCGAAGAGAGCTGCGCCTTTAGCTGCTGCAAAATGGCAGAATTGGATGCCGCCTGCTGTGCGGTTATCTGTAAATTTTCGCTGGCAGCATCCTGGGTTATTGCTGCTGTTGCATTGTCCTGCTGTAGGATCAGCTGTCCCGTGGTAACGGTATCGCCTTCTTCTACCGGCACGTCGGTAATGTAGCCGTCGTTTAAGGCCGTTAGGGTAAACTGGCCGGTAGCTTCCAGGTGGCCCGGGGCAAATACTGCTTCTGTAACAGGGGCATATTTTGGGGTGGTCGTTTCTGCTTCTTTTTTACCGCATGATACAACAAAGGCTGTTAGTAACGTTAGAATGGCTATCCTTTTCATCTGATTAGATTTGTTTGGCTAATTTTTAATCGGTATTCCTGTATAAGGTAATCGCTCATGCTTTGCAGGTATTCGTTTTGGCTGATGATCATATCGGAATAGAAATCCAGCCGCTCGTCCAGGGAGATGAGGCCTTCCTGCATGCGTTGGGCTGCATGTGCATCGTTGGCCCGGTAGCGCTCCAGGATACTTTTGGAGGCGGTATACGCTTGCAGGGCACCCCTGTAGGCTATGAGCAAATTGGTATTATTAATAGTGTTTTGAAGCACAGCATTGTTGTATTGCTCTTGCTTAGCTGCGTAATCCAGTTTGGCTTTCTGTACCTCATAGCGCTTGGAATTACCTGCAAATATGGGGACTGACAGGCGCAGTCCCCAATATTGCTGCGGTATGGTATTGCTGTTGGCAAAACTGGCAAAATCATCACCGGCAACCAGTGTACTATATTGGTACACCGCTGATAGCGTTGGGGCAAAAGCAGCTCTTTGGGATTGCATCTCATTTTTGGAAACCATCGCCTGGAGGCTATAAAGCTGAACGGTAGGGTCGGGGGCAAAACCCGTGTCAGCGCTAAACAAAAAATCTTCGTTTAGTTCCTCTGTAATTTCGATATCCTGGTCACTGCCCAGGAGGGATTTAAGGGTATTAAGCTGCAACAGCTTATTTTGACGGGCTACATCCAGGCTTTTCTCCGCTTTTTCCTTATTGATCCCGGCAAGGTTCAATGTCACTTCACTGATCAGCCCGTCGTTAAACTTCTGAAGCGAAATAGCATAGACATCACTTATGGCCCTTAAGTTTTCCAGGGACAGCCTTTCTGCTTCTGACAGCAACATGCAGGAATAGTAGCTGTTGGCCAATTGCCCGTAGAGGTCTTTTTTGGATTGTGCGATGCTGATGGCAGCAATTTCCTTATTGAGCTTGGCCGCCTTAACAGCGAACCAGTCCTGGGTGTTCAGGATGTCCATTTCAGCAATCACGTTGCCACTATAATTATAGCGCCTGCCAAAAGTGGCTTCAGTGTACGTGCCGGCCGGGGCCGCCGGGTCGAAAAGGTTAGCCGGTATCAGGGTGCTCTGTATCTGCAGGTTATCGGTAAAGCCGCCGTTAGCCGTTACCGAGGGCAGCAGCGCCCCATATGCCTGCTTTACGCCGGTTGCTGCTATGGTTTTGTTTATCTCTGCTGTTTTTATCCCGGCATTATGTGCATCAGCAAAATCCCATACTTCCTGTAGTGATTTAAAAGTCACCTGTGCCTGCAGCATTACGGTACAGCAGAGCAGGGCCAGTACCAGGGCGTGTTTTTTTAAAGGTATCATTGCGGGTATCTTATGTCGGTTTTAAAAATACGGACCGTTACTGGGGTTACTTGATTTTTGTCCAGGCCTGTGATTTGCTGATGAGGCCGGATTTGCCGGATATTTCAATGATGTTACTGTCTTTTACCGTAACGCTACATGCGAAAGTCTTTCCTTTTTTTATGACATGCAGCGTGCCGTTCTTAAAGGTTTTTCCGTACCATTGCAGGCCGGTTATCTGCTGTTTCCCAATGAGGCTTTTGTCTTCGGCGGCCACAATGGTTGCAATGTATTCGGTTCCTTTTTTTGTAAACTCAATCGTACGGTCCTTATCTTCGTTGGTCCATTTACCCAGCAGCACATCGTTGGTTTTTGCCTGTTGGGCCTGTGCAGGGGCTGCAGCAAGTAGCGCTGCAACGAATGTTACAATCAGCAATGGAATTTTAAATGTGGTCTTCATTTTTGTATTATTTTAAATTTATAATGTAAAATTGCGGTTTTGGGAGGCGTTGCGAAACCAAAAGATGCGCAAAGCGGGCAAATTGGGCTGTAAGGCAGGCACATGGCTAATAGGGGTAGCAGTAATACCACACGCAGCACTCATAGTCCTGCCCGCAGGGCATACAATAACATTCTATGTAATCGCAGTAGCGATAAAGGCCATATTGCAGGCCTCCCAGTATAAAGGCCAGGATTGCGAGAATCAGGTAATCAGATGCTTTTTTCATGGCAGCGAAAGTAATCGCCGCTCCGGTATATCATTAGGGGAATGTTTTTAAAGTGGGCAAATCCGGCTTTAAAACGGGCAGTTGCAACCAAGGGGATAATGTGGCGGCAGGATATTATTCGCCCTGAAGCCAATGTAGAAAGTCAGATGCTTTAGCCTTGCTTACTACAACAGTCTCCGGGGTGGGCAGGGTGAGTTTAGCTACCAGCTTCCGGGCAAAGTAACGCTCGGCGTTGGCAATGGCGTTCCTGTTGACAAGGAACTGCCTGTTGGCCCTGTAGAATAGTGCAGGGTCCAGCATTTTTTCTATTTCATCCATAGCGGACGTAATGAAATATTTCTGATTGGTAAGGGTGGTAATGATGACGTTAACCTTGTCAAGGTAAAAAAAGGCGATATCCTTAACCTGTACGGGGATTATCTTTTCCTTTTGGTTTACCAGCAGGGCGGTTTTATAATTGTATTTTAAATGGGTAAGCAAATGAGAGAGCCTTGCCTGGACATCCCCGGATGGGGAATATATGGTTTTTAGGTTGCGGTATTTGTCCATTGCTTTTTCAACCTTTTCCTGCGTTATGGGCTTCAGCAGGTAGCTGATGGCATTGGTTTCAAAGGCATCCATCATGTACTGGTCAAATGCGGTGCAAAAGATAATGGGGCTGGTAATGCTGACCCTGCTGAATATCTCAAAGCACAGCCCGTCGGCCAGCTGTATATCGGAGAATACAAGCTGGGGCTTCTCGTTCTTGGAAAACCAGTCTACGGCCTGTTCTATGGAATCGAGCGTAGCCACTACATGCAGAGTATCGTCTATAGCGTAGAGTATCCGTGCGAGCTCCCTTGCCGCTTTAGCTTCATCTTCTATGATAACGATATTGGTCATAGTAACGGTAGTTTTACAATAAATGACGCGTCTGTTTTTTCGATACGTATCTCTTTTTTAAAGAGGAGCCCATAGCGTTGCATAATGTTGTTCAGCCCAATTCCGGTAGCATGCTGTACTGATGATTTCGGCTGGTAATTATTTTGTACGACCAGGTAATCGTGCCCCTGGTTGAAGATCGCGATTTCCAGCTTCCTGGATGATGACGCCACGTTGTGCTTTATGGCATTTTCAATCACAAGCTGCAAGGTGAGCGGAGGGATGGCAGCCGACAGGTATTCCTCCTCCACAGTAACGGTAATCCCTATGGCGTCTTCCAGCCTGGTTTTAATAATGTACAGGTATGATTCTATAAAATTTAATTCCTGGCGCAAGGTAGCCGTATTGTTTTCTTTGTATTGCAAGAGGTAGCGGTACACCTCGGACAATTCTGATATGTATTCCTTAACCGTTCCCTCTGAAGTCAGGGAGCTTAGGGTATTTAAGGTGTTGAATAAAAAATGAGGGCTGAGCTGCTCTTTTAGGGAAGAGAGGCTGGCTTCAAGCTGTGCCTGCTTAAGGTGTTCTATTTCGATACTGCTTTTCTGTTTTTCGGATAGTATATGCAGGTAGTATGCAACAAAGTAAAACAGGCTGCTGACCAGGATGCTACGGAATAGCAGCATGGCTGCTGCCCTTTCCTTATCAAGGTCCGTAAACTGCACGACGGCGCCTTCTACCTCCGGCAGCAGCCACCGGTATGCATAGAGCAGCAGGGTTACCAGGGTTATGGAAAGCAATGCTTTGAGAATAGTATTCGTGATAAACCTTCCTATCCAGTTCTTACGGAATAAAAGGACATGGCTGATCCAGCCGGTAAAGCAAATAATAAAGCTATACAGGAATGAGATTGCGATATTATACAGGTCGATCTGGTCTACCCGTATCAGCTTTTGCGAGACCCCTATCATGGAAATACCCACTGAAATTATTATACCAAGACCCCAGTTTTGCTTTTTCATATCTCAAAAATAGGGTATAATCTCCTGAGTGTTGGCAATTATGAGTGCCAAACGGGCAAATTGCCCTGTAAAGCGGGCAGTCTAACCTGCGCATTATTGGTCGCAAACAAGCGTTGCCCTCTTCTATTTTACAAATATCGGTGATAGAGGTCGGCCCTGTCTGTTTACCTTATTACATGGCTCCCTATTCCGTTAGCTTACTGCATACTACTTGTGTTCAATTATATGTTATTCCGTAATTAATTAATAGGCAATGTAAATTTTTTTAAATTTACTTATGGAAAGATTAGAAATACCCCGTATGGAATTGAGTTCGTTTGCCGAGGTAAACTACAAAACCCCACTATTAAATGTACTGCACTATCCACTGGATGCCGCTTATTTTACCGTTGAGAACAGGGACAACTATCCTGTTGTAGATTATATATCCCCTAACAGGAGGCAGTTCTATAAGATCTTCCATATGACTTCGGGTACTGGCGTGCTCACCATAGGCCTTAACCGCTATGTTATGGGGCCAAAGGAAATCGCTTTCCTCCATCCTGACGAGATAATGTCTTGGCAAACCACCTCAGAAGAAACCGGCGGGCATTTTTGCCTAATCCATCCTTCCTATTTTACCCACGAGGCAGACCATGTGCTGCAGCTGTTGCGCCAGTACCCGTTCTTCAGGCCGGAAAAGGCTGTAATACAGCTTACCGACAGTCAGTCTCATGCTATTAACGGCCACTTTGCCGACATGCTTGCCGAGGACCGGGGGGATAACGAAGACAAGAAGCAGGCCATAGTACTGTACCTGCAAATGATGCTTTTGGAAGCACAGCGGGCAGGTAAGGAGAAGCTTACCACAGAGGTGCCCGAAGCTTATGGCTATATCTATGGTTTCCTTAACCTTCTGGAATCCTCTTTCAACGTTCAGGATCCCAATACGGCTATTGGGCTCAAGACCGCTGCTGAGTTTGCAGGCCAGCTTCATGTACACCCTAATTACCTTAACAGCCTGGTGAAGAGCCATACCGGCAAAACAGTGCGCGACCATCTTCAGGACCGCCTGATCTATGAAGCAAAGTCACTTTTAGCCAGGACCGAATGGGATGTAAATACCATCAGCTACTGCCTGGGTTTCTCCGGGCATGCCGCTTTTTCATCCTTTTTCAAAAAGAAAACAGATTTTTCGCCCTCCATTTTCAGAAAAAGTGCAGCTTCCGGCACCCACCTTTGAAAGTCGAAAGTATCACTATGATTTGCGTAAGCCCCGGTCGGGTTATGTGCCGTTACTTTGTACCATAAAATCTTAAAACATAAAAATTATGGACTCTAAAAAAGTTTGGCTGGTAACCGGGTCTTCTAAAGGATTAGGTTTGGCACTGGTAAAAAAATTACTTCAAAACGGCTATAGCGTAGCTGCAACTTCACGTAATGCCGATGCCCTAAAAAAAGAGGTGGGTTATAACGGCAGCGAGTTCCTTCCCCTTGAAATGGAACTGACTAACAATGCTGACGTAGCAAAAGGTGTTGCTACAATCATCAGTACCTTTGGGGGCATTGATGTAGTGGTAAACAATGCAGGTTACGGGCAGTTGGGTACCCTTGAGGAGCTTACCGATGCTGAGGCCCGTGAAAACTTTGATGTAAATGTTTTCGGTTCCCTTAATGTAATCCGGAACGTGATGCCGCATTACCGCCGGAAAAAGGCTGGTGCATTTTTTAATGTTTCCTCTATAGCCGGATTTCTTGGTACTTTTCCAGGATGGGGTATTTACAATGCCACTAAGTTTGCGGTAGCCGGGTTTACAGAAGCACTGTCAGCCGAGGTTAAATCAATGGGAATCACTGCAACGATTGTATACCCCGGTTACTTTAAAACCAATTTCTTATTGCAAGGTTCCCTTAGAGGAGCTGCTAACCCTATAGCTGATTACACTGAAGCCAGGGAGCTGGAAGTAATCCACGAACAGCAGATTATCGGTAACCAGCCCGGTGACCCTGATAAGGCAGCAGAAGCTTTCATTAAGGCAGCAGAAGGCGAGAGCCTGCCGCTTCACCTGTTTTTAGGCAGCGACTCCTTCAATATGGCCAATGCCAAGATACAGGCTGTTCAGGCTTACCTTGCCCAATACGAGACGCTCAGCAAATCTACTGACTACAGCAGTTAAGCAGGCCATTATATAGCGCACCGCTATAGGTAACCCTTGGTAAAAGCAACATCGCTGTGAGATGGGATGTTGCTTTACTTGTATTTATACTAATTCTATCCCCATTGCCATGAGTCATGCAGATAACACATCACATTCAACCAGCAAATTCATTTTGGTGTCTTATAGTAAGGATTTGGAAAATCTGGAAGAAAATACTGTTGCAATCAGGCACTTTAAGGCCCAAACCTGTACGATACTCCATATGGTAAAAGGCACCGGCATCCTTTCCATAGGCCTTCACCTTTATATGCTGGAAGCAGGGGATACCAATTTTTTTAAATAATAATGACACAATCACCCTGAAAGTATCCGATGACGCGGCAGCTTATTTCTGCCTCATACCTCGCCTGCATTTCAACGAACAGAGAAGCTCTGTACTGCTCTATTTTTCAGAGTATATACATTTCCGGTCCAATAGCGCTGTTGTCAGCAGCATGCAGAGGGAATCAGAGTGGATTAGGGAATGTTTCAAGAATATGCTCCGTGAGCAGCACAGGCACAGCCATGAAAGCCAGGAGGCCCTGCTTCTTCATTTAGAGATATTTTTGCTATATGTCAAAAGGATAGGGGAAGAAAGCAATGCGTACGGCCCTAATTGTTCAGGCACTACCGGATTGCAGAAAAAATTAACTTACATGGAAAAAGCGCCCATGGAGATGCATGTTTCCCGAGCAGATGCCGTAAAGCAATGCGACATAGCCAACTGTTTCCTGTATATAGAAATATAAAAAGTATTGCAGGCAAATTTACGTTTTACAACAAAATTGTTATTTGCAGAGTGTTGAACTCTATTTTTACACAAATTATCTTAGTTAAATATGCCATTTACCGAAAATTAAGTAACTGTACCCGTTGGGAGATAAAACACACTTTCTTTTAAAAGCAAATGAAAAATAGGAAAGATTTTCGAAACCGACTTCAAGACAGAATTCTGTTAAATTTCGTTTTATGAAACCAAATAAATCGACTTGCTCCTTCATAGATTAAATTAAGGTAAAAAATGTAAGATTTTTTTGGTTTAAATTATATTCTTACAAAAAAATATTTATATTTGAAGTCTAATAATCAATACATTATGAGCACAAATTCTTCAGTACTGCCTATTGGAAGCGTTATTCCTTCCAACTCAATAATTCTAACACCAATTGGGAATATAACATTTACATTTCCCAGGCCTTTCACCCCTTTGCCACCATTGGTAGATGCGCTAATTTCTGGCGGAACAATCCAAATCTGTGTAGTGGCCTTTATAGATTCAACTCTTGGCAACGTTAATTTTACTATTTTTCAAAACAATTCAATTGACAATGAGGGAAAGCCCACTGTTCAGTTCTATGCACAGTACGGTGCCGGCCAAACCCAGGCACAAAAATTCACAGCTTATCAGGTAACCTTTTCTTTAAATCAAAGCCTTTTACCCAATAATTTAAGCATTACTGATATAAATACTATCCAGGTATTTTTGTGGGATTCAGACCCTATTGCATCAAGGGGAACCATAACTAATGTACAGCATTGATAACCAGACTTTTTGTAGAAATACTAATTATAATTCAGGCTTTATGGTTAAAGACAGTAAATAGTGGCACGGAAAAAATTTATAATAGCAATTTTATTGTGTTTTCCATACTTTCTTTTATCAAAAGAAAAGCCGGCTTCCATGCTTATTGAGGCTATAAAAAAGAAAGGTGAACATTATAAATCATTACCTGATTTTTATAAGGCACATACTTTTTTTATACAAAACAGCTGGGACTCCACCCTGGTTTACAGCATGAGGCAGCTTAGCGCCAGGAACAATACAGAAGTTGCTGATTATTGCCATTATTTCAGGGCAGTTAGCTTTATTGAAAAAAAATTAATGGAGGAAGCAAATAAAGAATTACTCCTTATATCTGTAAAGTTTGTTTTCTACAAAAATGTAAAATTCAGGCTTGGAGAAATCCTGCTTGAGCAACAAGATTATGATGGCGCTATATCTAAATTTAAGGGGTTAGAGGCGCTTCCGTATAATGCAGCTTACGGAGTTAAAAAAAGCGCAGTTTTACATAACCTGGGGCTGTGTTACCTGCACCTGCAAAAATATGATACCGCCGAAAAGTTTTTATTTGGCAGCTTAAGCCTGCAGGAGCGCGATAAAGATACCCTCCTGGTTATTGGCTCTTATATGGATATTGGCACACTGTATTATGAGCAATATAAAGACAAACAGGCTATTACATATTTTAAAAAAGCATACGACTTATCTAAGTACACCCGCGATTTTGAAATAAAAAGAAATGCCGCCATGAATATGGCTGTTGTAGAGGAAAACCGAAAGGACTTCCCGAAGAGTTTATTGTACAGGAAGGAATATGAAGCGTGGAAAGACTCCTTAAACAACCAAAATAAAGTATGGGAACTTGCCGAATATGAAAAGCGGTTTGCAATAGGGCAAAAACAAAAAGAACTTAATATTCTTACAGCCGAAAATAAGCTCAAAAAAATTGAGCAAAATATACTTATTTATACACTGGCAGCATTATTATTATTTATTGGCGGAGGGATATACTTTTATAGGCAAAAAGTAAAGTCTAATAAGATAATTGTACTTCAAAAAGCAGCGCTTGACGAATTAAACACCAGTAAAGATAAACTCTTTTCTATAGTTAGCCACGACTTGCGCTCGTCGGTACATGCATTAAAGCAGAGTAACAAAACACTGCTTGAGAATTTAGAGACTAAAAATTTTAAAGAGCTTGATAAACTGCTGCAAAACAATAGTGCAATTGCTAACGGCGCTTATAACTTGCTGGATAACCTGCTTAACTGGGCACTGTTGCAAACCAGGCAATCTTACTTTAATATAGAGCCGGTAAGGATATTTTATATTGCAGAACAGGTTGTTTACAACTACAAGCCGCTAATGCTTGATAAAAATATTAGTTTTGAAAACAGGCTGCCAAAAAATAGCTTTGTACTTGCCGACACCGATTCGTTAAAAATAATTTTAAGGAACTTGGTGGATAATGCCATTAAATTTTCTAAACAAAGCGGATTAATTGCTATATATTTAAATGATGGTGGAGCATTTTATGATATAATTATAGAAGATAACGGCAAAGGGATGAGCGAATCTGTAAAACAGGGGCTCTTAAAAGAAACTGTACAGCTATCTAAAAAACAGGGCGAGGAAGTAGGTACCGGATTAGGGCTGCAATTATGCAGGTCGTTGACTGCAAAGAACGGTGGCAAGTTTAGTATAGAAAGCCACGAAAACGTGGGAACTAAAGTAATTGTATCATTACGTAAAAGCCAGGGCTATGAGTAACATAAATGTATTAATTATAGAAGACACGCCGGCAGAAAGCGATTTGCTTAAAAAAGTATTGCTGGATAATAATTATACCATAGCCGGAGTAGCCCGCACCTACAGTGAGGCTTTAAACCTGTTTTATAGTTGTGGTGCAGACATTGTAATTATCGATATTTTTTTAGATGGCAACCCCGAAGGCATTACTTTTGCCGAAACACTTAACGCGGTACCAGATGCCGCCAGGCCATTTGTATTTTTAACCAATAGCAAAGACAGGCAGGTTTTTGAAAGGGCAAAGCTTACAAAACCATTTAGTTTTTTAATGAAGCCTTTTAATGAGCTGGAAGTGCTGTATGCTATAGAAATGGCTGTAGAAAAATTTTATGGGCAAAATCATGTTTTTTTAGATGATGCCCAAAATACAGTAATAAGCAAAGATTATTTGTTTATAAAAAAAAATAACGCACTAAGAAAAGTTGTTATAGAGCATATACTATATATAGAGGTTGAAGAACGTTACTGCACTATTATAACGCATTCTGAAAAGTTTTTGGTAATGCTTTCTTTAAAAAAAATCACCGATGTTTTAAGCAAGGATATATTTATACGCACCCACCGCAACTATCTGGTTAATTTAGATAAAATTGAAGAAATCATCCTAAATGATAATTTAATCATAGTAACAGGCAATCATAAAGTTGCACTAAGCGACAGCTATAAAGATTTTGTAAAACAATTAAAGATATTTAAGTAAGCCCGCTTTTTAGATACGCCCCAAAAGCATAAAAAAATCCTTCAGAACATGAAGGATTTTTTTATGCACCATACACGGCGTTTTATAACAGTTATATCCCTGCTCATGACATTTTAAAATTTAGAGTGCTCTAATCCATTTACTTTTAATACAACAAAAGCAGCTAGCGCTTTTTACTAACCGGATCAAGTGGAGCAGACACCACTTGAAAAAAACGGCCTGCCCGCACAGGCTTATAAGGCGGGGGAGTTACCCGAAAATCCACATAGAGTAGGGGAAAAAAATAATTATCATGCCACATATTAATATAAATGCAAATACTACTACTAATCTTTTTAGTATTACCCTTGACCAGTATCAATGGACATCGTTAACTGTAAACGGTACTAAAGTACCAATGAAATCAAATACCAATACAGTTTATACTGAGTCTGTACCGGGTCCCATTATTTTCACAGCCGTTGTAAATAGTGTAAGTATTGTAAATCCAGATAACGTAATGCTGATTAAAGGGCCGGATAATACAGGATTCTTTTGTGGAATACACTATGCCCAGACAGCAACCAATACGGTTACACTGTATGGTGTTTTAGCTAAAATAGACGATCTGGCCATTAGCACTACCAGTTATAACTTTAGCCAGGCAGGGCTCACAGGCTCTTATTACTTGGTAAACTAAGGTTTTTACAAAGGGGTTATCCTGCTTTTCGGGATAACCCCTCTTTTTTAGCGTCTTAAAGTAGAGCAGATTCCACTAAAAAAACACCATGCCCACAAGTTTTATGAAGAGGTGAGAGTTAAAAGAAAATTCTTATAGGGTAAGGAAAATCAAAAAATCATTGCGGTAACAAAAACAAATTTTACTGCTAACAGGATAGGAGTAGATATAGATGCTTAACAAATATAATATAGCAAATAATTTAAAAATTTAATCTGTTCATGCAGACTGGAGTTTATGCTTTTCTAAAGCGATTTAAATCATTATTAAAAATTTTATGTAATAAAAAAACTACAAAAAAATTATTAATTTTAAGGCGAAATGCTTATTTTTGAGCACTTTAGTTGTTTTGGTATTTAAACTATAAAAACCTTCCCTTATGAAAAAACACCTTACACTCTTTCGCAGGGTTGTCTTACAGCTATGCTTATTTATAGCTGCAACGTCTACTGCACAGGCTCCATCCATGGGTGCTGATAATTTTAGCCCGGCGGTGGCAGGTAGCCGTAGCGCCCCCGGTTCTGGTCCGGTCGTAGCATCGGCCGGCCGGCCTTATATAGGTTATGAAAAACCCGAAAACGATTTTAAGGATATCAGAAAGGCGGTAGCTCCATACAGCAACCATCCCGGGAATCACTATAATCCGGACGGCACCTTAGATAATTACACCGAGTGTGGCACCCCGCCACCAGCGGCCCCAACAGTATCTTTAGGCAACGCCCTGCATTTTGATGGCACGAACGACTTTGTACAAACGGGGTTCTCGCCCGTTTCTATTAGCAATAACTTTACGGTTGAGGCATGGGTAAAACCTGAAAACACTACGGAAGATTTAACAATAGTTTCAACCCGCAGTAACGAATATAGTTTTGATGTTAAGCTAAGGGGCGGCAACCAGATTCATAGCGATATAGGCAATGGATTTTTTTGGATTAACACGTCTGCAGATGCTACATATTACTATACACCCGGCCAATGGGTACATATTGCCTTTGTGGTAACGCCGGACAGTTACACTATTTATGCAAATGGAATTGCCCTTAACTCGGGCTCTTTGAGCGGAGGCCCCCTTTTCATTAACAATTCAAGAAAACTTATTATTGGGGCCGTAAGCCCGTCAGGCGAATTTTTTGAAGGGAGCATAGACGAAGTAAAAATATACAATACAGCGCTTACAGCATCCCAGGTACTGTATGATATGGTTAATACCGGTGCTGTGCTGCCAGCTAATATTCAGTTTTATTATAACTTTAATAACGGCACTGCAGGCGGTAACAACACCACAGCCACATCACTTACTGACGGGGGGAGTAACTATAACGGCGATTTAAATAATTTTACATTAACCGGCGGCACAAGCAACTGGATAACAAGCAACGCTTTATCAAAACAAACGCTTTGCTACGGTGCTACTGTGGCAAGCCTTACTGCTACGGGCACCGGGCTAAAATGGTATAATGTAGCCTCTGGCGGTACTCCCCTGGCTTCAGGTACCACGGTAAGCGTGGGCACTTATTACGTATCGCAAACACTTAACAGTTGTGAAAGCGCAAGAACCCTCGTGTATGCAAATACAAATTCTCCCAATGCACCTACTGCGCCTACCGTTTCTTCAGGCAATGCATTGCATTTTGATGGATCAGATGATTATGTTCAAACCGGCTTCTCTTCTGCTAACATTAACGGAAGTTTTACGGTAGAAGCGTGGGTAAAGCCCGAAAATACTACGGGCACTTTAACAATAGTTTCCACCCGCCACCCGTCTGACTACACTTTTGATTTAAAACTGGTAGGAGGCAACCAGATACACGCCGACATTGGCAACGGGGGGTATTGGCTTACCAGTGCCGCGGATGCCTCGTATAACTATACCCCCAACCAATGGTTACACATAGCCTTCGTTGTTACACCGGGCAATTATACTATCTATGCAAATGGCCTGCCGGTGCAAACAAACACATACAGTGGCACAGCACTCTTTATAAATGATGAACGGAGGCTGTATATCGGGGCCCTAAATCCTCTTATCGAGTTTTTTGCAGGAAGCATTGATGAGGTCAAGATTTACAATACTGCCCTTACACAAGCACAGGTACAAACCGATATGCTAAATACCGGTGCAGTACTTCCGGGTAATATACAGTATTACTATAATTTTGATAACGGCACTGCAAATGGAAATAATACTACTGCAACAACACTTACTGATTTGGGTGGTACCTCTTATAACGGCACACTGAATGGTTTTGCATTAACAGGCAGCGCAAGCAACTGGTTAACAAGCAATACCGTGGCTGCCCAAACGTTATGCAGCGGGGCTACCGTAGCCAACCTTGCCGCTACAGGCACTGCACTAAAATGGTACAATGTAGCCTCTGGAGGCAGCCCCCTGGCCGCTGCCACAGTACTAAGCCCGGGTATATACTATGTATCAGAAACACAAAGCAGTTGCGAGAGCGCACGTATGTCGGTAAATGTAACCATAAACACCACAACGCCACCAACAGCTTCGGCACAAACATTTTGTAATGGTGCCACGGTGGCTAACCTTACCGCTACAGGTACGGCATTAAAATGGTATACCGCTTCAACCGGTGGTAGTGCACTCGCTTCAAACACCGCACTTGCAACGGGTACTTATTATGTATCGCAAACACTAAACAGTTGCGAGAGTACACGTACTGCCGTAGCTGTAACCATTAATACTACGGCTGCTCCAACTGCATCCGCACAGGCGTTTTGTAATAGCGCCACGGTGGCTAACCTTACTGCTACCGGTACGACATTAAAATGGTACAACGTAGCTTCTGGTGGTAGCGCACTCACCTCAGCCACTGCGGTTGCAACAGGTACTTATTACGTATCGCAAACGCTAAACAGCTGCGAGAGTGCCCGCACAGCCGTAACCGTAACCGTAAGTACTACGTCTGCGCCAACTGCATCCGCACAGGCTTTTTGTAACAGTGCCACGGTTGCTAACCTTAGCGCTACCGGTACGGCATTAAAATGGTACAACGTAGCTTCAGGTGGTAGCGCACTTGCATCAGCCACTGCGCTTGCAACAGGTACTTACTATGTATCGCAAACACTAAACAGCTGTGAGAGTACACGCACAGCCGTAACCGTAACCGTTAATACCACCGCTGCACCAACTGCATCCGCACAGACGTTTTGTAACAGTGCAACC
>NZ_JBKJHD010000021.1:0-63680 GCF_046613695.1 Flavobacterium sp. RHBU_24
ATGTGAAGAAAATACCCCCCCGTAAAATCCGTCATTGCGAGCGGAGGAACGGAGCGCGGCAATCTAATTTATCCTATTAATCGAATTATTGTTACAGGTCGTTTGGTTATAAATTGACGAAGCAGAGTGAAGCTAACTTTATAAACTTTCGACTTTAAAACTTTCAACAATAGGTATATAAATATCCTCCTCGCTGTCATCTTCCCCATTCTTGTACTTCTCCCCTAAAATTTCAAAATGCGGGCGGTCATCTAGCGTATAGCCCGATTGCGGCAACCACTCTGCCAGTATGTACCTGAAAACTTCGGGCGCATTATTAGCATTGCCTTTATAATGAAACACGGCATACTTTCCGGCCGGGATGGTAAACGTTTCCATGCCATCAGGAATAGCATCAAAGCAGGTAACTTCCACTCCTGCCCACTTCTCAAAAAACGCGTAGGGGTTAAAATCCCTGAAAAAACCCTCAGGATAATTTTGCAGCGAAATGCGGTGATGCGCTATTTTATTTGGCACTTCCTTCAGCCGGGGCATAAAGCTTTTCCATAATTCATGGGTAGTATTATTGGCATAACTTATATTTTGGCGCAGGCCAATGATCTGTATGGGTTCGATATGGCGTATTTCAGGAAGCATTGGTTTTGTATTTGCCGTAAATTTAAAAAAAATCCGTGCTTTTAAGCATCAGGCCAGATCCGCATTATTACAGCAGTGATAAAAATTTACTTCAAAAAAAAATCTGCCAATCTTAACAAACAAAATAACAAAAAGCTATTTTTGAGATACCAAATCTTTAAATTTAATAAAAAATGGAAACAAAAATAGCCAATCCTGCACCTTTGGGCCTTCTCGGGTTTGCAATGACCACTATTTTACTCAACATCCACAACATGGGTTTCTTCCCGCTGGCATCGGTAATTTTGGGCATGGGCATTTTTTACGGCGGCATCGCCCAGATAATCGCGGGTATATTGTGCTTTAAAAAAGGCAACGTTTTTGCGGCTACTGCCTTTACCTCTTACGGGTTCTTTTGGCTCACCTTAGTGGCCATGTGGATGCTTCCTGCTACCGGCGTAGATGCCGCCGCGGCTACCCCACCCGCATTTGTGGGCTGGTATTTAGCATTATGGGGGCTGTTTACCGCGTTTATGTGGTGGGGCACCTGGGGCAACAGCAGGGTGCAGCAGTTTGTGTTCCTGTCACTTACCATATTGTTTTTCCTGCTTGCAATTTCGTCGTGGATGGGCAGTGAAGACCTCCACAAAATAGCGGGGCTGGTAGGCGTAATCTGCGGAAGCAGCGCCTTTTACCTGGGCGTGGCAGAATTACTGGAAGAGGTGAAGCACAAAAAAGTATTGCCTTATTAATTAAATATAAAGCCACGAATTACACCGATTGTTCAAATAATAACCCTGTTTGACCGGGCGTAATTTAAAGAAGACAAATTGGTGTAATTCGTGGCTTTATATTTATTTAATCCCAGTACTCGTTTTCATATTTTTTAGTGCATTGCACCGTGGCATCTCCTTTTAAAACAAGCACCTGCTTAAGGTCGCGGTTTTCGTTAAAGCTACTGTCATACATAAGCACCTCGCCGGTTTCAAAATTTTCTTCCCTCAGCGGGTTGCCGCGCTTATCATATAATATATCTAAAATCAGCTGGCCATAGGCATACTCCTTTTTGCTGGCAGGGAAGCCGTTTTCAAACCTGTAAATTACGCGGGCTGTTTCTTCATCTTTTATAAATGTACGCTCATCAATCAGGTTGCCGTCAAAATCATACACATACTCCTTTACCACCTCCGGCTTGTTCTGTCCGTCGGCTGTATAATGCTCTGCCGTAACCGTATTGCCGTTCTTATACTCTTTCTCTATACCGGTAATGATGTTGCCGCTTTTGGTAGTTGTTTCCGTCATTTTTTTAGCATCGTCATACTTTATGGTTTTAACCAAAACACCGCTGGGCGTAGTACTTATAATGCTGAGCGCCCTGCGTTTCTGGTAAGTATAGGCCTCATCAAGCATCAGCTTACCTTTTACGGTACGCCGAAAATGTACCAGGTCATTACCTATATACTCGCTTTCCTCATCGCTTACCAGCGTGTCGTTGCAAATGTGGCTCACCCGGGTTACCAAGCCGTCACCGTTATATTTATATACTGTCCTGTTTACTACAGTACCGCCCTTAAAACCCTTCAGGGTGCTTACTTCTTCCTCAATCAGGCCATTCTTTTTATATTTATGTAACAGCACTTCATTATTACAAGGGTCGGTAATACGCTGTATTTTTAGTTTTTTATGCTGGGCAACGAGCGATGAAGCCACAAAAAAAAGGGCAAGGCAGTAGTAAAGCTGGTTTTTCATAACGTATGTTAAAGTACTGGAGTGGGTGATTACACAAACGTAGGAATTTCCGCAAAAATTACGCCAGTTTTTAATCCAAAAGAAACAGCCCCTTTTTTAATTACGCAAACAAAAAACGCTATTTTTGTCGTAATCAACTAATTTTATGCATAATGAAAAAATTATTACTCGCGCTTATTATAATTATTAGCGCTGCCGCGCAGGCACAGGATAATGAAAACGTTTTTACGGCTTTAACAACATCAGGCCCCTACGGGGGAATTTTGCTTGATGGAGAAGACCTGTACGTTGCCTCAGAATTTAATGGCGAAATATATAAGATACACGCCTATTCTGAAAGTAATGATTATACTGCAATAAACTCCGGCGGAACCGGCAGCATGCAAACGGGGCTTTACAAGCTGGGCAACGACCTGTATGTAAACCGCTGGCACGATAATGCTGTAATAAAAGTGAGCGCAGACGGAACCGGAACTCCCGAAACCATAGCCACGATAGCACACCCTGAAGGGCTGACTGGAAAAAACAACAAGTTGTATGTAACATCTGGTAACAAGATTTTTGAGGTAAACCTGGCTACCACTCCGGCTACAGTAGCAACGATTATAGAAGGGCTCGACGTAGCTGTTTCCGGGCCTGAAATAGGACTCAAAATTTATGATAACTACTTGTATGTATCCGAAATCAATAAGATAAGCCGCATTAACCTGGATGTACAACCGTATGTAAAAGAAACATTTGTAACCCTGCCTTTTACACCATTAAGTTTTACAAAGGCTTATGAAAATGAATTTTATGCCACTTCAAACGACTATACAAATTTGTATATTATTTTCACTGACAGCGGCGAAAGCACTATATTCCTGACCCCCGATTCTTTAACGTACCCCACAGCTAATGACCTTGTGTATGATAACGGGGCGCTTTTTGTAGCATGTATGGAAGGTACTAATGTGATGCGGGTAATGGCAGAGGTTTTTGCTACCGATTCATTCTCAAAGCCAACGCTAACAGTTTACCCTAACCCGGCTACGAATTATATTGCCATTAACGGACTTACAATACCTGAAGAGGCCACCATTATTAACACGCTGGGCCAAACTGTGGCACGCTATCGGGCTGCCCAAAAGTATGATGTAACTGTATTACCTCCGGGTGTGTACTATCTTAAGCTAAAAGACATTAGCCTGAAATTTATAAAAGAGTAGCCGGATATCGCCTTACAAACAGAAAATATACCAAACAAGAAAAGCTGCCAGAGATATATTCTCCGGCAGCTTTATCTATAATATTGGTGCGTTTACATCACCTTAATCAGGCCCTTACCGCACTGCCTGTGTCCTGCCGTGTTGCTGATAGGTTTCCGCACAAGTGTGTACGCCTACGTTAGTTACCGCCCTGCACGAACGGGTGGAAAGTGCAGCGCCCGTTACAGCCTCCCCGGCAGGCTGGCTACCCGTCGTCTTCGTTTTAACAAAGGCAGTGCCGGCCTTAACCTGATTACTGTTGTAAAGTTAGGCAATGTAATTATTAAGAAATCTTAAGGGCAGCATAAGGTACTGTTAATTGGCCTGTACCTGTGCCCTGAAACAAAAAAGCCCATTGCATAGGCAACGGGCTTCCGTGTATAGTAAAAAAGGAAGTTAAGCTACTAACATCGATATACCGGCAATTATATAGTATATAAGTGCCGCAAGCACTGCCGATACCGGTATGGTAAGCACCCATGCCCACAGCAGGTTTACCGTAACACCCCAGCGTACCGCCGAAACCCTTTTGGTAAGGCCTACCCCAATGATTGAGCCGGTAATGGTATGCGTAGTACTTACGGGTATTTTAAGATGCTCGGTAAAATATAAAGTAAGTGCGCCCGCGGTTTCGGCGGCCACGCCCTCAAAAGATGTTACCTTGGTAATTTTAGAGCCCATGGTCTTTACAATTTTCCAGCCGCCGCTAAGGGTTCCCATAGCTATAGCCGAGTAACATGCCAGCGGTATCCAGCTGGGCATACTTCCCGGGGCGCCGTCTTTTGGCAACACCACATTAAGCCAGCCCGGTATGCTTTCCTGGGCCACACCGCTTGTATTTAGATATACCGCCACGGCGGCGGCTATAATACCCATAACTTTTTGTGAGTCGTTGCCGCCATGCCCAAGGCTGAAAGAGGCAGACGATATAAGCTGCATCCTCTTAAGCCATTTCTCGGCTACGCCAAGCGACATCCGGCTAAAGACAAGGCAAAAAACACTGATGGTAAGTATGATAAAGGCTACTAAAAACCATTTAATGTTATGCGGTTCAAAGGCTACACTCCAGAAATGCGAATCAAAACGCGGTTTTTCGATATCGTCGTACCACTTCATTTCATACAGTACAAAAGCTACTGTAGCTATCATTAAGCAGGCGGTAAACACTTTGGGCCAAATGCTCTTTTTTGATGAATTGAGCAGCCAGATCGAAATAATATAAGAAGCTATGGCGCCTATAAGCGGTGCCAATACTATAAATGCTATAATAATAAGTACACCCGATGGCATCGCCCCGTCTACACCCGGCTTATACCACGATACCACATCAAAGCCTGCATGGGCAATGGCAGCACCTGCAAAGCCGCCTATAAGTGTGTGCGACGAGCTTGAGGGTATGCCGAGCCACCAGGTAAGTAAGTTCCAGCAGATGGCCGCAATAACGCCGGCGAGTATCACTACAAGGTTTATATCCATAGTGTTAGCCGTTTTGGCAACCGTATCGGCAACGCCAAAGCCAAACACCCAATAGGCAAGGAAGTTAAAAAAAGCAGCCCAAAGCACCGCCTGGAACGGCGAAAGCACTTTTGTAGCCACTACGGTTGCTATAGCATTTGCCGCATCATGAAAACCATTGATGTAGTCAAATATTAAGGCGAGTACTATAATTACTATAAGAAGCGTAAACATAAATAAGTTGCTATAATTGTGTTATGAATGCTTAACTACTATAGATTCCAGTACGTTAGACACACCTTTACATTTATCTGCGGCCGTTTCAAGCGCAGAAAGCACTTCTTTATATTTAATGATGTTTTTAGCATCGGTTTCGTTCTCAAAAATATCAGCCACAGCTTTATCAAACACGTTGTCTGATTTGTTTTCCAGCTTGTTAATCTTCTGGCAGCAGTCGGCTATGTTTTTCAGGTTCTTCATATCCTTAAGTTCGCCCACCGCTATTTGTATCAGCTGCGCGCTCTCAAGGGTTATTTCGGTCATTTTGCGTATGCTCTTTGTAATTTTCTCTACCTGGTACAGCCTCATGCGGTTAGCGGCTCCATACAGGTAATCGGCTACGTTGTCTATTGCCGATATAAGGGCGTGTATGTCTTCCCTGTCAAAAGGCGTAATAAAATTGCGGCTCAGCTCCAGGTTTGTATTGTGGGCAATATCTTCAATAATGGCTTCAAGCTCCTCTATTTTCTTAAAATAGGCTTCACGCTCATTCTTTGGCAAATTTACAGCGTCGTGAAGTGTTTGTGCAAGAACTACAAGGTTTTGGGCAGCCTGTTCAAAAAGCGGGAAGAATTTCTTATCTTTTGGAACAAGGAACTGAAAGATACTGTTTATAGACATTTACGTTATATTTAGTGGTGCAAATGTACTTCTACAAAGTTAAGGAATTGTTAACTAATTATAAATATCAGGTTACCAATACCTATAGTTATTAACCTTATATATTTACAGACTCCTCAAAAAATTTATTTTATCTAAAACAATTCTTTATTTTAGCGTAAACAAAAATAGCTATTTTTAATAATACCCAAATTTATATGGATATTAATTTCAATAAAAACGAAGACCATAACCGCCTGCTGGTATCTGATTTAAGGCAAAAACTTGCCAAAGTGTACATGGGCGGCGGTGAAAAGCGTATTGAAAAACTACACGGCGAAGGCAAAATGACTGCCCGTGAGCGCATTGACTACCTGCTCGACAAAAACACTAAAAGCATAGAGATAGCCGCCTTTGCCGGAGAGGGCATGTATGCAGAACACGGCGGGTGCCCCAGCGGCGGCGTTGTGGTAAAAATAGGCTACGTCTCGGGCAAACAATGTATTGTGGTAGCAAACGACGCTACTGTAAAGGCCGGTGCGTGGTTCCCCATTACCGGTAAAAAGAACCTGCGCGCCCAGGAAATAGCCATGGAAAACCGCCTGCCCATCATCTACCTGGTAGACAGCGCCGGGGTGTACCTGCCGCTTCAGGATGAAATTTTCCCTGATAAAGAACACTTTGGACGCATCTTTCGTAACAACGCCATAATGAGTAGCATGGGCATTACCCAGATTGCCGCCGTTATGGGCAGCTGCGTGGCCGGCGGCGCCTACCTGCCCATTATGAGCGACGAAGCCCTGATTGTAGATAAAACCGGAAGTATCTTTTTAGCAGGGAGCTATTTGGTTAAGGCCGCTATTGGCGAAAGCATCGACAACGAAACCCTGGGCGGCGCTACTACCCACTGCGAAATATCGGGTGTTACCGATTATAAGGCTAAGGACGACAAAGACGCGCTGGACCGTATCCGCAGCATCGTGGGCAAAATAGGCGATTATACCCCTGCCGGATTTAACAGGATTGCTTCTGCCAAACCCGCACTGGAGGAAAAAGACATTTATGGCATTTTGCCAAAGCTGCGCAACGAGCAGTATGACATGATGGAAATCATTAAACGCCTGGTGGATAACAGCGAAATAGACGAATATAAAGCCGGCTACGGCCAAACGATAATTACAGGATATGCCCGTATAAACGGCTGGGCGGTAGGCATAGTGGCCAACCAGCGTAAGGTGGTAAAAACCAGAAAGGGCGAAATGCAGTTTGGCGGCGTGATTTACTCTGATAGTGCCGATAAGGCCACACGCTTTATAGCCAACTGTAACCAGAAAAAGATTCCGCTTGTGTTTTTGCAGGATGTTACCGGCTTTATGGTGGGCAGCAAAAGCGAGCATGGCGGCATTATTAAAGACGGCGCCAAGATGGTTAATGCCGTGAGTAATTCGGTTGTGCCTAAGTTTACCATTATCATTGGCAACAGCTACGGCGCAGGCAACTACGCCATGTGCGGTAAGGCGTATGACCCACGGTTAATAGCTGCGTGGCCCAGCGCAGAGCTTGCCGTAATGGGCGGTACGCAGGCCGCTAAAGTGTTGGCGCAAATAGAGGCGGGTTCGCTGAAAGCGAAAGGCGAGACCATTACGCCGGAAAAAGAGGCAGAACTATTTGAGAAAATAAAGGCAAAGTACGATACCCAAACATCGCCCTACTATGCCGCCGCGCGTATCTGGACGGATGGTATTATCGACCCGCTCGACACCCGCACCTGGATAAGCATGGGCATTGAAGCCGCTAACCACGCGCCCATAGAAAAGCAATTTAACTTAGGGGTGATACAGGTGTGATTATAGATTTTTAGATCATTCGATTGTTCGACACATAAAAAAGTAAAGCCCTGTTATTTCAGGGCTTTATGATTTAATATCTGGTAAGTTCATTCTCATTTTCTTCAAAAATTTTATTAATCCGTGGCTGTAATATCCAGACACCTATCACGAAGAACCACAGCAAAAAGAACTCGGCTATAAATTCTTCGCCTTTTACGGGCCTTTGCAGTTCTACCGCTTTTAATGATTTTGCGTTGAAATATATGCTGTAAAACATACAGAATATTGAGAACAGGTGCAGCGGCACAATGAGTGCAAACCAGTAAAAATTTGGCACGTTATCCGCCGATATATTCGAAAAAATATCGAACATAACAAAACCAAACAGGAGTATATAAAAAAACGGGATTATAAGGAATGCCCTGAACAGGCCAAGGTTCATGTTTACGCCTGCCGGGAGTTTTTTATGCAGGCTGCTGCCAAGCGTATACTGCCATGAAAAATGCAGCAGCATTACTACGCCCATAACAGCAAAAACAACATACATTACATTAGAAAAGAAACCCAGAAACACAGCCGGGTCATCGGCGGGCAGCGGTACTTCCTTATGTATCATTTGCGAAAACAAATAAGCCATCAGCGATAGTTGCGTTAGTAAGGGCACTACAAAAAGCGGTAAAAACAACTGCCAATGCTTTAATGTAAGTAACTTTTTCATGTTTTATTTGTTTTAACTGAACACCACAAATGATTACCGAACACTGATCACTGCCTACTTACCACTACTCTTGCCCCTGCTGAAACTTAGTCCGCTTACTGCCCTCATACATTTCGTATTTAACCAAACGCGCTTCGAGCTTGCCGTTAAACAGCTTTATCTTGCGTGACGGCTTCAGGCCAACGAACTTCAGCGCCTCTAAGTTCCCGGTAATGAACCATGCGTTGGTATTGGGATAGCTTTGCTTCAGGGTGTCGCCTATTTCGCGGTAAAAACGCTCCAGGTCTACATCAAGCCTTTCGCCGTAGGGCGGGTTAAACACCATGTGCAGCGGGCCACGCGTAGTTTTTTCGGTATCAAAAAAGTTTTCGCGGCTTATGGTTATGTATTCGTCAAGGTTGGCATTCTTAATATTGTCTTTTGCCTTCTCCACTGCCGATGGCGCTTTGTCATATCCCTTTATGGTATAGTGGAACTCCCTCACCTTTCCCAGCAGCGAATCGGTTATCTTGTCAAACAGGTCGTTATCCCAGTCGTTCCATTTCTCAAAGGCAAACTCGCGGCGGTTGATGTTAGCGGGAATGTTGCAGGCAATCATCGCGGCTTCCGCCAGGATGGTACCACTGCCACACATCGGGTCAAGGAAATCGCCCTGGCCGTCCCAGCCGCTAAGCAGCAGCATTCCGGCGGCAAGGACCTCGTTTATAGGAGCAATGTTAGTCGCGCTGCGGTACCCGCGGTGGTGCAGTGAGTCACCGCTACTGTCCAGCGCTATGCTGCACTGGTCGTTATATATGTGCAGGTTAATGCGAAGGTCCGGATAGTCTTTATCGATACCCGGGCGTTTGCCAAATTTATCGCGAAACTGGTCTACAATGGCATCCTTGGTTTTAAGGGCTACAAACTGCGAATGGTTAAACTGCTCGCTGTGCAATGTAACGTCTACCACAAAGGTTTGGTTAGCGTTAAGGTACTGGCTCCAGTCGATGCTTTGCACGCCTTTGTACAGGCTCATGTCATTAAACGCGCGGAAGCTGTGTATGGGTTTCAGTATTTTAAGGGCGGTACGCAGTGCCAGGTTGGCCTTATACATAAAACCCTTATCACCCACAAAGCTCACCATGCGCACGCCGGCCTCTACATTTTGCGCGCCCATCTGGTGCAGTTCTTTTGCCAGTATCTCTTCAAAGCCAAAAAGCGTTTTGGCCACCATCTTAAAATTCTCCATTGCGGTGTATGCTGTTTCTTACCTAATTATAGGGAGGCAAAGATACAATTTTCGGGGGGTGTATGTATTATAGCCATTGCAGTATATTTTTTTTCGACGAAAAAACCGATAGTATGTGAATGATAAAAACTATGAATAGCCATTTTACTTGACTTACCATAAGGAATCGCTTCTTCGCATTGAGTAACCGATTCATAATTTGATACTTTAAGAGGCAGATATTGCAATTACCAATATGTAAATAGTTAACTTCATTTTAATTCCATTTTTTAATTTTGTAATCTTCTGAAGATATTCTGAATGCATATATCCTGCCGTCTTTTACTTGAATTATATTGTAAATGAGCCATGGATTTACACTGGGTTCTGAATCAATTTTTTTAGCTGGTAACGCATTATAAAATGCGTCATGTATTTTATATACATCAATATCTGATTTAAGATTATCAATATCGTATTCAATAACTTTTTTAGATTGGTTTGCTAAAATAGTAGTAGACATGTAATACACAAAATATTTATCATTCAATAAAAAATATGTTTTTTCATATGGACCTTCATAATTAGTTCCATACTGGCTTATAAGTAACCATTTATTTTTACTCAATAATCCGAGCGAATCAATTACTTTATTCCTTATTTCCACTATCCCATCGTGTTCCGCTCTTTTATTTTGATTATACTCATCAAAATTTTGATTAGCTTTTCGAGACCATTTGGACATTTCGTTTGTACCTTTTTCAAAATCTTTTTCAAATGGTCGGTTAATATTTTTCTGAGACAATTTCCTTGCACAGGACAATATCATACTCGATAAGATAATATAAAATATTACTCTATTTATCATTTTAATAATAAAGTCAGTTCATCCTGCAACTCCCTCTGTACCTTACACTCATCAATTTACCTCTTCCCCTCCGTTACTCCCGGCCATGTATCGGTACGGAACGATGACGCCGGCAACCCCGATGCATTGGTAAGGTTGCCCTGCGGGTTATCGGCCCAGTTGTAGCGCACTGCAATGGGGTTTTTAACGGCATCGCTCCATACCACTACCCTGCTGCCCTCTACCGTTGCCTGTGCCCAGCGGAATACTTTATCTTCACCCGCTATTTCAAAGCCGGTAAGCGCACCGCCGCCTTTAGCGGTTATGCCCTGGTTGTGGTTAAAGGTAAGCAGCATCTTACTGCCCTGCTTTTTAAAGTCGATATACAGCGGGCCGGAGTATGCCACATCGGTGCCGTAGGTTTTGGCAAGGGCTATAAGTGCCAGCCTCAGGCCTACATCCTGCTTGTTTTTCGGGTGGATATCTTTAGCATCACCTATATCGGTTATTACCGCCATGCCGGTGTTAGGCAGCCTCAGCGTCTGGAACTGCGCCTCACGCAGCTCGGCCCAGTCTGATGGGGCGGGTTCAGTTTTTACCTCCTTATAGTTGGCCAGCTGTACAAAATAAAACGGCAGCTTCTCATTGCGGAATTTATCACGCCAGTCCCGTATCAGCAACGGGAACAGCGTTTTGTACTGCTGCGCCCTCCCGGCATTGCTCTCACCCTGGTACCAAATCGCCCCTGCTATTTTATACCGCAGTAAAGGATAAATCATGGCGTTATACAGCACGCTTGGCCGGTTTGGCCCGGCGGAAAGGAATGGCATGGGCGCCAAATCTTTAAGATTAACACCTGCTTTATACTTCCACGTTCCCGCAAGCGGGATGGTAAGGCCGCTAAACTTTAACGCGATATCGTCGGGGCTGTAAATACCCCCGCCGCCGGTATTGTCAAAAACACGCACGGTTATTACATTTCTCCCTTTTTTAAGCGCCGAAGCCGGCACTGTGTACTTACGGTCGATATTGTAACCTTTAGTGCCGCCTATATAAACATCATTTATCCACACCATATCGTCATCATCCACAGCAAACTCAAAGCTGCCCGCACCTGACGGAAGTTTAGCTACCTCAAATGCCCTGCGGTACCATACCACACCGTTAAAATCAGGGAGCACGTTATTTTCAAACAACGACGGAACCGGTATGGCACCCCACGCCGAATCATCATAGCCGGTGCCTGCCCATAGCGGCTTGCCATCTTTCATGCTGCCTTCTTTTGCCGAAAGCGCCGCATTCCATTTAAGCATATCGGCCTCATATTGTTCCTGCTTCATTTTTTGGCCTTCCGTATCGTTTAGCACATCTAACGCGTCATCAAAATCGTGCATGCTGCCTAAGGCACCTGCGCTTACCCAGGCCTCTGCCACGGTGCCGCCCCAGCTGCTGTGGATGAGCCCTATGGGTATGTGCTTTTCCCGGTAAACTTTACGGGCAAAAAAGTAAGCCGTGCTGCTAAAATCGGCAATGGTTTCCGGCGCGCATACCTGCCAGCCGCCATGCTGCACCGCAAGGTAATCCTGCGGCTGTTCGCCCATGGCCTGCACCGCCTGTAGCAGCCTTATCTCGGGGTAGTTTGCGTTGTTAATCTCTTCTTCATAGTTAGTAATTTTGCCCCAGCCTTTTAGCGGCATCTCCATATTGCTCTGCCCGCTGCACAGCCACACCTCGCCTATCAGTATGTTTTTTAATTCGGTTTTTTTGCCGTCGTTAATGGTAATGGTATAAGGCCCACCGTAAGTAGGCGTTTCCATAAAAACCTCCCATTTGCCGGCTTTTACAAATACTTCATATTCTTTCTTATCCCAAGATGTGGTAACGGTTACTTTTTTAGCGGTACTGCCGCCAAAGAGCGGTACCGTGCTTTTTTGCTGCAACACCATATTGTCGGTAAAAAAAGAGGGCAAAGTTACCGCCCGGGCAATACCCGCACAAAACAACAACAGCGCGGGCAACATCGATTTTAAAGGTAATTTCATTTTTTATAAAAGATGATTTGGTTTAATTGTATAGCTTACTAAAGTATGAACTTATAGCGGCATGGGCAACAAAAATATCATATTGATAAAATGGGCACGTTTAGGAGTGTCGATAACCGAAAGATTCTCAACAGAACATTAGTTATATGGCTCTTAAACCTGATTCCCGGGCTGGCTTTTGACAGCGTTTCAGTTACATAAACAAGATGTTTTGTACCTTTGTAAAAACAATAGTTATGGCTAAAAAGAACCGCAGACGGGAAGAACTCTATAACACCCTTACCCATGGTTTTGGCGCGGTACTTTCTGTTTTGGCGCTGGTAGCCATGGTAGTATATTCTGCGGTTAAGGGTACGGCTATGCATATCGCGGCTTCGGTAGTTTTTGGCGGCAGCCTGATACTTTTATATACCGCCAGCACCATATACCATGCCGCCTGGAAACTCCGTTGGAAACGCATACTACAGCGCATAGACCACCTGTGTATTTATGTGCTTATAGCCGGCACCTATACCCCGGTAGCCTTATTAGGGCTGAGGGGCGCCTGGGGCTGGTCTATATTCGGGTTTATATGGGCTTTTGCCATTGCCGGCTTTATCTTTAAGTTTTCGCCCCTGCGCAAAAACGAAAAAATATCGCTAACACTATACGCGCTTATGGGCTGGCTTATTATTGTAGCCATAAAACCCCTGCTTGAAAGCCTGGCGCCCGGTATGCTGTGGTATCTGCTGGGGGGCGGGCTTTGCTATACCTTTGGCATATACTTTTACGCCAAAGAGAAAATACCTTACAACCACGCCATTTGGCACATTTTTGTGCTGGCAGGCAGCGCCCTGCATTTTACGGGGATATTTTTATACCTTATTCCTTAGCTTGCATAAGCTTTACAAACTTTAACCCTATTTTAAGGCAGGTGTTTGTGGTTGAGGGTTAACTTTAAGGGCAGAACCTTAAAACCCTTACCGTTATGCAAAACGAACAACACCCTATGCCGATGAAAAATAACGCTTACCGTAATTTTGCGGCCATGCTTACGGTATCATTCATCATAATGTACGGCGTTATGTTTTTAAACGTTGATGATACAAGCCACATTTACCTGAGCAATACGCGCGCTTATATGGCGCTGCTTATGGTAGCGCCCATGGCCTTACTAAAGCTGGCTTTTATGAAACACATGTACCGCAACGCCAAAAAAAATACAGCTATAGTGATAGGCAGTATAGCGGTAATGGTACTTGCCTTTACAGCGCTGCGCACCCAGGCGTTTATAAGCGATGTGCAATACATGAAGGCTATGATACCGCACCACTCCAGCGCTATAATGACCAGTAGTAATGCCAATATAAAAGACCCTGAGGTAAAAAAACTGAGTGAGCAGATTATAAAATCGCAGGAGGAAGAAATTGCCCAAATGAAACAAATGCTAAACCGTATAGAGAACCAATAACATGAATACGATTACTGACAAAGGCACCGTTAAAGAATTTACGCTACAGGCCCCGCAGCTTTATGCCGATAAATCAATCTGGGTATATTTGCCCGCCGCATATGCTGAAACCGATAACGGCTATCCTGTTATCTACATGCACGACGGGCAAAACGTATTCGACCATACCGAAACCCAGCGCCGCGAATGGCATGTGGAAGAAAAACTGAACGCCCTGCACGGCGAAGCCATAGTAGTGGGTATAGAGCACGGTGGCGACAAGCACCGTATCGACGAGATGACACCTTTTGCCAATGAAACCCACGGCGGCGGCCATGCTGATGATTACCTCGATTTTATTATCCATACCCTAAAGCCTTATATTGACAGCCACTATCGCACGCTTACCAATAAGCAACATACTACAATTTTTGGCAGTTCGGTAGGTGGGCTTATATCATTTTATGCGCTGCTCAGGTATCCTGAAGTGTTTGGCAACGCGGGGGTGTTTTCGCCCTCATTCTGGTTCAGCCACGAAATTTATGAGTACATAAAAACGGTTGATACCATAGATGGGCGCATCTATATTATGGCAGGCGACCGCGAAAGCAACAGCATGCTGCACGATATTGCCGAAATGGAAGAACTTATATTGCAGCGTGTAGCCAATCCGGCACAGCTATACAAAAAAGTGGTGCATAACGGGCAGCACAACGAGAAGCTGTGGCGAAAAGAATTTGCAGGCGCTTATACCTGGCTGATGGAGGGTTAATGCGGCAGCTTATTTTTTAGTAAACCGTAAAACCATGTGCCCAGCAGCGCCCCGATAAGCACAATACCTATACCCATAAAGCCGGAGCCTATCAAAATAAATATCGGGCCGGGGCAGGTGCCTACCAATCCCCAGCCAAGGCCAAATATAATGCCGCCCGCAAAATAGCCTGTAAAGCCTTTTTCCTTATCAGGCAGTGCTATGGGCGTGCCGGTTATATCGTTAAGGTTTTTTCGCTTAAAAAGTTGCAGCCCTGTTATCCCTACCGCCACGGCAGTACCTATTATCCCATACATATGGAAGGACTGGAAATGGAACATTTCGTAAATGCGGTACCACGATACGGCTTCTGATTTGGTAAGTACAATGCCAAACAGCAGGCCTACCAGTAAAAATTTTATAAACTTCATCTTACTTTAAAATTAGGGGCAGCAGCAGCCACGACATTAACAATCCGCCAATAAAAAACCCGATTACCGCTATAAGGCTGGGCAACTGCAGGTTGCTTAACCCTGTAATGGCATGCCCTGACGTACACCCTCCCGCCCAGCGTGTACCAAAGCCTACCAGCAGGCCGCCAAGCAGCAGTATGCCCCACACTTTAGGCGACTGCAGCGCATCGGCGCTTGTTAGGGCATCGGGCAATAATTTGCCGTTTGGCTCATCTATATTTAGCTGTTGCAGTTCGGTAACGGTTTTTGGGTTAAGCACCACCCCGCTGCCGTCACTCAGGTAGTGCGTGGCAATAAAGCCGCCAAGCATCGCGCCAAGCACTACTACAAGGTTCCAGCGCTGGGCTTTCCAGTCAAACCTGAAAAAGCCCGAGGTTTTACCCGCACCCATAATGGTACACATGGTACGCAGGTTGCTGCTCATGCCAAAGGTTTTGCCAAAGTAAACCAGCAGCAGCATAACGCTGCCTATTATAAAACCCGACACATACCAGGGCCAGGTGCCTAAAAAGCTGTACATAATTGTAGTATTTGATTGCAAAAGTATCATTTTTATGAATAGCAACACAGATGACACTGATTTAAAGGATAAGCACCGATTTTTTAAAACCAATCCCTAAAAGAAATATGTCAAAATCTATTTAATCCGTGTTATCAGTGTTCCCAATATTCTTATTTTTGATTAAAAATTATCCCTCATGAAAAAGCTTTTGGCTATAGCCTCACTTGTATTGCTTGCATCGTGCGTAAGCACAAAAAATACCATAAAAAATATAGACGACAGCGCGGCAATGCCTGCCCTTACGAAGGACAATAATTTTACCATAACCGAGATAAGCAGCGATAAACATTATGGTTACGACCAGGACTATCCGGTTAACCTGGGCTTTTTGCCCGCTAAAATGGGCGACATGAATGTAAAGCGCTACTTCGGCGCTCTTACCGGCCCAAACGGTGAAGCCATTACCTATACTAAAACAGAGAGTTGCTGCCCGTTCCCTACTAAAAATGATGCCATGGGCGCGGGGTTGCTGGATATCTATGAGGTATCATGGAACGGCCTGGGCAAGCCCAAAATTATCTATATAAACATTTACGAAAAAGGCGCCGTTAAAGCGCCTGCCGGCTTTGGTATTAAGAAATAATCCTGCTTTCTAAAAAGTTAGCATAATCAGTTAGGGCCTTCTGTTATCAGTAGGCTTTTTCTTTTTATCTTTGCACCACATTTAAATACACAAATGAACTTAAATAATATCCCCCAAATAAAACATACTGATAGCGGTAACTTTTTCCTTTTGTCAGGCCCCTGCGCCATTGAAGGTGAAGAAATGGCGCTACGCATAGCCGAACATATTGTAAAAGTAACCGACAGGCTGCAAATACCTTACGTTTTTAAAGGCTCGTTTAAAAAGGCAAACCGCAGCCGTGTAGACAGCTTTACCGGCATAGGCGACGAAAAAGCACTTAAGATACTGCGCAAGGTAAGCGAAACCTTTAATATCCCTACGGTTACTGATATCCATACCAATGAAGATGCCGAAATAGCCGCGCAATATGTAGATGTGCTGCAGATACCGGCGTTCCTGGTACGGCAAACCGACCTTGTGGTGGCTGCCGCCGAAACCGGGCGTACCGTAAACCTTAAAAAGGGCCAGTTTATGAGCCCGGAAGCCATGAAGCACGCCGTGCAGAAAGTGCAGGACAGCAATAACGATAAGGTAATGGTTACTGACCGTGGTACCATGTTTGGCTACCAGGACATGATTGTTGACTTTAGGGGCATACCTACCATGAAGCAATTTGCCACTACCGTGCTCGATGTTACCCACTCATTACAGCAGCCTAACCAGGTGGCAGGCGTAACAGGCGGCAGGCCCGATATGATAGAAACCATAGCCCGCGCCGGTATAGCCACCGGTGTAGACGGTATTTTTATAGAAACCCATTTTGACCCTGCAAACGCTAAAAGCGACGGTGCTAACATGCTGCATCTTGATTATTTTGAGGGCCTTATGGAAAAACTAACAGCGATAAGAAAAACTATTAACCAGTTTTAATTATATCATTACCCAAAAAAACTAAGTTTCACACACACGACATTTCCCCTAAATGAATCAGCCTTTACTTAAGGTTTTACTAACTTTTTGTATCTTTTCACAGTACACCTTTGCGCAGCAAACGCCAGACAGTCCTGAAAAATACACCGCACACAACAAAGGAAAATTTTATATTTACTGGGGCGGCAACCGCGAAAGCTATTCGGAGTCAGACATCAACTTTACCGGAGACGGCTACAATTTTACACTCTATGATGTAGGCGCGCAGGATAAGCCCAAGGGCTGGACTATAGATTATATAAACCCCTGCCGGATGACCATACCGCAAACAAACCTCAGGGTGGGCTATTATGTAACTAACCATTACAGCATTGGCATAGGGCTGGACCACATGAAGTATGTAATGAACCAAAACCAGTATGTAAAAACTAACGGCTACATAAATTTACCCCAGGACCAGGCAGGGGCAGCTTTTAATGGCATTTACAACAACATACCCGTACAGATGACCGAAGATTTTCTGACCTTTGAGCATACCGACGGGTTAAATTATATAAATGCCGGAATTTCCCGGATGGATGACTTCTCGGAATACTTTGGGATAACAAATACCGATAAAATACAAATAAACCTTACAGAAGGCGTATACGGCGGATTTTTATATCCTAAAACAAACGCCAAGGTACTGGGCAAGCAGCGCCATGACGACTTTCATATATCCGGCTTTGGGGTTACTGCAGAGGCCGGTATAAACATTACCTTCTTTAAGCACTTTTTTGTACTGGGCGAGTTTAAGAGCGGTTATATAACCATGCCCGACATCCGGACGACCTATCGGGGTGCCGACAGGGCATCGCAAAACTTTAGCTACTTTCAGCGGATGATATCCGTAGGGGGCATCTTTAAATTATAAAGGAGAAGCGCGGTAGCAAGTATCGCGCTTTTTTATTATTATTTTTTCGCCACAAAGGCTTACCATGACCACAAAATGAAAACCGCCTTCGGCGGAAAGACACACCCGAGGGCCATGCCCGAACTGACGAAGTAAAGTGTTGTGTTCTTATCAGTATACTTTTTACCAAGACAGCGTTATGGCCCTTGTGAAAAAACCTAGTGCCCTTTGTGGTAAAAATAGTTACGCAATAGCCTAAGCCTACTCCTCAAAATACTCAAACGCATCGATAATATCAAGGTACACGCCATCAAAGCCGGCTGTTGTTATCTTATCAAGGTATGAATCTGAGTTTTTATAGATGATGCCCTGCCAGTCGTTATTCCAGTATTTTACTTTGTAGTTACCCGGCCAGCCGGGGTTTTCGGCGGCAATCCACTCCGGCTTACTGCTATTCCACAAAGTGTTCCAGTAATAACGGTATTCTTCGGCTTCCCCAATCGACATATAGCAAATTATCAAGCGGCTACCGCCATTCGCCTTGTGCTTTAACTCTGCAATTTCGGCAGTAGTAAATTGTTCGTCTTCCAGAAACAAATCCATAATAATGGCATCATAATTTGTGGCGTTAACCGCTGCTATGAAATCTGCCTTGGTAGCATAATTAACAGGGTTAATAAAAAATATAAAATTTTTAGCCTGGCTCAGTTGCGTAATGTTATCGCTGTTTACATTATTTGGCTGGCCTGATGGAATTACGGCCAGGTCACGGTCGGGCGCGGCGTAAGACACATATCCCGAAGCCTGGTTAGCCGTATAGGAGTTTGCCATTTTAGAAGCCGTGCTGCAATAATCGGTAACAAAAATAGTATTACCTGCATTTTTAGAAATATCCAGAAAGCTTTTAAGATAGGCCGTTGTAGCGGTCTTGGTGGCCTGGTCGTCATTATCATAGCCGTAAAGCAGGTCTTCCTGCCCATTACCATCTATAGCGTCAAGGTAGGCTATGGCGGGGCTTCCACCTTCTTCGCCCGTACTGCTCACCAGCTCTATGCCGTTTTGGGGAATCACCGCAAAATTTGGGTTGGCCGTTTTCGCCTTTTGGCTGATGCCAATAACAAAATTACGCATGTCCTGTTTGAAGTCGCGGTCTTCGGTAGTAGTGCTGCTGTCATCATTTTTACTGCATCCGGCAAGCGCAATCACAGCAAGGATAAAAATTGCTTTTTTCATTTGGGGCGTTTGTTAGATAACTCCCAAAACTACGCGCTTAGTACTTCAATTCGCAAAAAATATTTCGCAATTTTTAAACTTTGGCTAACTTAGCAGGATAAACAAACTTTATTTTTTATGGACATCCTCCGGAAAATAACCGCCCTGCGCGAGGAGCTTAACCAGCACAACTATAACTATTATGTAGAAGATGCCCCTACCATATCTGACTATGAATTTGACATTAAGTTAAAAGAGCTGCAGGCGCTTGAGGCAAAACACCCGGAATATTTTGATGAAGACTCCCCTACCCTGCGCGTGGGTGGCGCGATAACCAAAAATTTCAATACGGTGGTACACGAGCACCGCATGTACTCGCTGGACAACTCCTACTCTAAGGAAGAACTTTTAGAATGGGAAAAGCGTGTACACAAAGGCCTGGGTACTGATGATGTGCAGTATACCTGCGAGCTGAAGTACGACGGCGCCTCTATAAGCATTACCTACGAAAACGGCCGCCTTACAAAAGCCGTAACCCGTGGCGATGGTTTTCAGGGTGATGAAGTTACCGCCAATATAAAAACCATACGCTCGGTTCCTTTAAAGCTTAAAGGCGACTACCCCGCAAAATTTGACATTCGAGGGGAAATAATATTGCCGCTGGACGGCTTTGCAAAGATGAACCAGGAGCTTATAGAGCTTGGCGAAACACCTTATGCAAACCCACGCAACACAGCTTCCGGCAGCCTTAAGTTGCAGGACAGCGCCGAGGTGGCAAAACGCCCGCTTGATTGTTTGCTATACTCGCTTATCGGGCAAAATTTACCCATAAAAACCCAATCTGAAAGCCTTAAAAAAGCACGAGAATGGGGCTTTAAAGCGCCAAAGGAAGCCCGCCTTGCCAATAACATGGACGAGGTTTTGGCATTTATAGACCACTGGGACCACCACCGCCACGACCTGCCCTATGAAACCGATGGCGTGGTAATTAAAGTAAACGACCTGCACCAGCAGGACGAGCTGGGCTTTACGGCTAAAAGCCCACGCTGGGCGGTGGCCTATAAGTTTAAGGCCGAGCGCGCATCTACCCGACTTAATACCATAACGTACCAGGTGGGGCGTACCGGTGCGATTACCCCTGTGGCCAACTTAGACCCGGTACAGCTGGGCGGCACTACCGTAAAACGTGCCTCACTGCACAATGCCGACCAGATTGCCAAACTCGACGTGCGAGAAGGCGACACTGTATTTGTAGAAAAAGGCGGCGAGATTATCCCGAAGATAATCGCGGTTGATTTTACACAGCGCCCCGAAGATTCTAAAGAAACGATTTACATAGATAAGTGCCCCGAATGCCTTACCCCGCTGGAGCGTAAGGAAGGCGAGGCGCAGCACTACTGCCCTAACTTTTACGGCTGCCCACCGCAGATTATAGGCCGCACACAGCATTTTATTTCGCGTAAGGCGATGGATATTGAAGGCCTGGGCGGCGAAACGGTTGCACTACTGTATAACTCAGATTTGGTGCACAACTACGCTGACCTGTACGAACTGAAAAAAGAACAGGTTATCCCGCTGGAGCGCATGGCCGATAAGTCCGCGCAAAATTTAATAGACGGCATAGAGAAGTCGAAAGAAATCCCGTTTGAGCGGGTCCTGTATGCACTGGGCATCCGCTATGTGGGTGAAACCGTTGCCAAGAAACTGGCACGCCATTACAAAAACATCGATAATTTGGCAAATGCCTCATTGATGGATTTGGTTTTGGTTGACGAAATAGGTGAACGCATCGCGCAAAGCGTAATAGATTTCTTTGAAAACGAAGAAAACCGCAAGCTTATTGAGCGCCTTAAAGGCTATGGCGTACAGCTGGAAGCCGCTGCCGTCGTCGATACTACTGTGAGTGATACCCTTGCCGGGAAAATATTTGTGGTGAGTGGTGTGTTTGAGAAATTCAGCCGCGACGAACTCAAAAAAGCTATTGAAGACAACGGCGGTAAAGTGGGCAGTTCAATATCCAGCAAAACGCATTATGTGGTGGCCGGCGATAATATGGGGCCTGCCAAGCTTGAAAAGGCCAACCAACTGGGGGTGAAGATTATTAGCGAGGAGGAGTTTGTGGAGCTGCTGAGCCTGTGAGCCACTAAGCTGCTTAGCAAAGCTACACTCAGCCGAACCTAACAACCTACAAAAGCTAAGCCGCTTGGCGGCTCAGGAACTTAGAAGCTTTCAAGATGAACATAAGACTAATCGCAATAGGCAAAACCGATAACAAAGCCCTGCAAACGCTAATAGACGACTATACTAAGCGGCTGGGTTTTTACATAAAATTTGACCTGGAAATTATACCGGACATAAAGAACGTAAAAAACCTGAGCGAGGCGCAGCAAAAGGAAAAAGAGGGCGAACTGATTCTGGCAAAGCTCACCCCGACTGACCAGCTTATTCTGCTCGACGAAAACGGCAAAAACTTCAGCAGTGTGGGTTTTAGTGAAGAGTTGCAAAAAAAGATGAACAGCGGCATCAAGACGCTGGTATTTGTAATAGGCGGGCCGTATGGCTTCAGCCAGCAGGTATATGCCAAGGCACAAGGCAAGATATCATTATCAGCCATGACGTTTAGCCACCAGATGGTGCGGCTGTTTTTTATAGAGCAGGTGTACCGGGCGTTTACCATATTACGGAATGAGCCGTATCACCATCAGTAAAAGAAAAGTATTCATTATTCAGCCGCAGTTTGCAGGAGCTTTACCAGGCTAAAAAAAAAGCCCTTTAAATAGGTTCAATTCGCATCATCTGCTGTCAAAAAAATATTTAAACCACTACCAATATGCAGAAGCTACTTATTTTTTTACTATCATTTTTATTATGTGCAAGTTGTAAGGAAAACACTAAAGCACCGGAATCTGAAAAACAAGAAGAAGTTGACGATTATGATAAATTTGAGAAACTTGACAAAACTAGCCCTTTCTTCGATTTTGATGGCGTATCTTACTACCACAACGATCTTACAGATGGGGAGTTTGCAGACTTAATAGAAAAGGAAGACTCCATTACTAAATCTGAAGACGATTTAGTCAGGGCAATTACCTCTGATATTCCGGAAAAATTAAACGATACTTTAATAACCAACATCAAAGATAATTATCCTTTGAAAATTGAAATACCTGAAAAAGATATACCATTTCTTAAGGATATTTTCATGGAAAAATATACAGACCGTAATTGGTCTACCATATGCGAGGCCAGGTATCACGATGTTTTGGTTTTTAGTAAAAATGGAAAAATAACCGGCATTGTAAAAATATGTTTCGACTGCTGGCAATTCAGCTTTTCAGGAACAAAGGCACACACGGGTGGTTTTGGGTTGAATAACGATTTATACAACCTTCATAAACTTCTGTACGAAAAATTGCCCGCAGACGACAAATCAAAGATAGCGTATGAAAAACCTTGACGACTATATCGCCCAGTTTCCACAGGAAACACAGAAATTATTACAGCAGGTTCGGGAGGCAATACTTGAAACCGCGCCCGGTGCCGTGGAAAGCATCAGCTATGCCATGCCGGCTTATAAACTCAACGGAAAGCCATTGGTGTACTTTGCCGGCTATAAAAACCACATTGGGTTTTATGCCACACCTACCGGGCATGAAGCGTTTAAAGACGAATTATCTAAATACAAGCAGGGAAAAGGTTCGGTACAGTTTCCGGTGAGTGAGCCTATGCCGCTGGATTTGATTAAAAGGATTGTGGCGTTTAGGGCTGCAAATAATTGACACACCCCTAACCCCTCTCAAAGAGGCGAACAGCTTCACCCGGACGGCACCATGTGAAAAAATCCGCGCTAATCCGCCATTGCAAAGCATCCGTGCCATCCGCATTCCATCTTCCGGCACAGAACTTTCAAAAAACCTAAAACTTTAAACCTGAAACTAACCAATCACATCGAGTTTTGCAAACCTTAGCAGCAGCTTTTTGATGCCCCCTACTTCAAAGTGTATTTCGGCTTTACGGTCGGCGCCGGCACCTTCAAGGTTAAGTACCTTGCCTTTACCAAAGCGTTCGTGCATTACCACGTTGCCTGCTGCCAGTTTGCTGTCGGGCATTGCGGGGCCGCTTGCATTCGGACTGTTGGTAGCCATGGGCTTCAGGCGGCGGATGGGCATATCGTGCCTGGGTTCGTTATCGGTAACCCATTTTGGCGGTGTGCCGTTAACAGGCTTCGTTTGCCGTAGTTTTGATTTATCTACATCGCCAAAAATATCGGTATTAATCATTGGCTTGTAGCGGTAGTTAGTTTCGGTTGGCGTAAGGTATTCCAGGTAATTATCGGTAATTTCCTCAATAAAACGGCTTGGCTCACTGTCTACCAGCTTGCCCCAGCGGTAGCGGCTCTGCGCATAGGTAAGGTAGGCCTGGCGCTCGGCACGGGTAAGGGCTACGTAAAACAGGCGGCGTTCTTCCTCTAGTTCGCTGCGCGTGTTGAGGCTCATGGCACTGGGGAATAAATCTTCTTCCATGCCTACAATAAACACGTATGGAAACTCCAGCCCTTTAGCCAGGTGGATGGTCATGAGCGCTACGCGGTCGTCATCGCCGGTATCTTTATCAAGGTCTGATGCCAGGGCCACATCTTCAAGAAATTCAGATAGTGCGCCCCGGGCGCCGTCTACTTCGCGCTGGCCCTCTATAAAGTCGCGCATACCATTAAGCAGTTCCTCAATATTCTCTATACGGGCCACGCCCTCAGGGGTCGCGTCTTTTTTAAGTTCCTGTATCAGGCCGGTTTTTTTGGTAATGTGTTCGGCAAGTGCAAAGGCATCATAGGTTTCGTTCATCACCTGGAAGCTCTTTATCATGATAACAAAATCCTGCAGCTTGCTCTTGGTGCCGCTGTTAAATTTCAGGTCGATTTTATCAATGTTTTCCATCACCTCAAAAATAGACCTGCCGTAATGGTTAGCCGCCACGGTAAGCTTTTCCAGCGTACTGCCGCCTATACCCCTTGCGGGGAAGTTGATAACACGCATAAGCGCCTCTTCGTCCTTTGGGTTTATAACCAGGCGCAGGTAGCCCAGCACGTCTTTTATTTCTTTGCGCTGGTAAAACGAAAGCCCCCCATAAATACGGTACGGAATATCGCGCTTGCGCAATGCATCCTCCATGGCGCGGCTCTGGGCATTGGTGCGGTACAAAATGGCAAACTGCCCGTTCATGAGCTGCTTTTGCATCTTTTCCTCAAAAATGGTGCTTGCCACAAAACGGCCTTCCTCGCCATCGGTAAGGCTGCGGTGCACTTTTATGCGCGGGCCGTCGTCATTGGCCGTCCACACCAGCTTATCCAGCTTAATTTTATTTTTGTCGATTATGGAGTTCGCGGCTTCCACTATATTTTTTGTAGAGCGGTAATTCTGCTCCAGGCGGTACATTTTTACATCGTCATAATCCTTCTGGAAGTTCAGGATGTTATTAATATTCGCCCCGCGAAACGCGTAGATACTCTGCGCATCGTCGCCCACCACGCAGATGTTCTGGTAGCGGTCAGACAGTGCGCGAACTATAAGGTACTGGCTGTGGTTTGTATCCTGGTACTCATCTACCAGTATGTATTTAAAACGCTCCTGGTACTTGGCCAGCACTTCGGGAAAGCGGTTCAGCAGCTCGTTGGTACGCAGCAGCAGGTCGTCAAAATCCATAGCCCCGGCCTTAAAGCAGCGGTCTACATAGTTTTGGTAAATTTCGCCCAGGCGCGGCTTTTTGCTCATGGCATCGGCCTCCTGAAGGTCGGGGTTATTAAAGTAGGCCTTAACCGTAATCAGGCTGTTTTTGTAAGAAGATATACGCCCCAGTACCTGCTTGGGTTTATACACATCCTTATCCAGCTGCATTTCTTTAATAATAGCCGATATAAGGCGCACGCTGTCCTGGGTATCGTATATGGTAAAGTTACTGGGGAAACCCAGCTTATCGGCCTCAAAGCGAAGTATTTTTGCAAAAATGGAGTGAAAGGTTCCCATCCACAGGTTCCTGGCCTCGCCGTTGCCTACTATGCCGGCTATACGGTGTTTCATTTCCTTAGCGGCCTTATTAGTAAACGTAAGCGCCAGTATGTTAAAGGCATCAACGCCCTGGCTCATCAGGTAGGCGATACGCACTGTAAGCACGCGCGTTTTACCTGAGCCCGCACCGGCTATCACTATCATTGGCCCGTCTTTCTGCAGCGTTGGCGCCTGCTGGGCTTCATTTAACTGGCTTATATATTTGTGGATTTCCATCGGTAAACTTTACCACAAAAATAGCGATTTAAACCGACAATCAGCTATCGATTTTGCCGGGCTTACGCCAAATTATATCGGTGCCGTAGCCCAGGGCAACGCCTATAAAGTATGCCAGCAAGTCGCTCCACAAAAATTGGTGGCCGAGTATAAGCCCGCCAGGTTTGGTGTCGCGCAGTGCCAGCATCCACGGCGCCCGGTACAGTTGCAGCAACTCTATTACATAGCAGGCGGCAAGCGCGTAACCGGCACGGCGCAGGGAAGTATGGCCGGGAAACGCTATACTGAAAAGAAAGAAAAACAGGGTGGCATACAGCACATCGCCCAGGTAAAGGTTGACGATATCCGGAAACCAGTCGTCCCTGTAGCGCAGGTACAGGCCTATGGGGACAATAAAAATGATAAGCACTGCATACGTTTGGCGTGCGGATAGTTGCGGTTTCATTTAGTTGGCTTTACAAAACAAATGTAAGTGGAAATTTATCCTTTAGGGGTTACGCTTGTACAACTTATTTCTTTATTTTCGCTTTTTGCAATTATAAGTACCGTTTTGGCGTTATGCCTCCCTAACATAACTATTTAAATACACCCATGGATTTCGACAAATTTTTACAGCTGCTTTTTTCTTCCCTGCCGGCCCTGATAGTGGGCATTATGGCATATTATTTTTTTAACAGCTATTTTGAGAACGAACAAAGACGCCGCCGTTACTCCCTGCACAAACAGGCCCAAAGGCAGGCACTGCCCTTAAGGCTGCAGGCGTATGAAAGGCTGGCACTTTTTTTAGAGCGCATAGACCCCAGCAAGCTCCTGATACGCATAACGCCGCAAAGCAGCAACAAGCACGATTATGAAAACTATGTTATTAGCCAGATAGAGCAGGAATTTGAGCACAACCTTACCCAGCAGATATACGTTTCGTCTGAATGCTGGAACATTATTATCACTGCCAAGAACGCTACCATACAAACCATACGCAAAACCAACATGAGTGAGCGTATCGACTCTGCCAATAAATTTCGCGAAGTTATGCTTACCGACCTGTTTGAAAAGCAGAGCCCCAGCAGCATAGCCCTGGCCCACCTTAAAATAGAGGTGAGCGAACTTTGGGCCGAATAGGAAAGTGTTTTTAATTGCCCTTATTAAAACAAAAAGACAGAAGCAACCTGCGGGTTACTGCTGTCTTTTTTATTTGGTAATACTATAGCTATTTTACAGCTATAGTATTTAAGGTTTTATTCGTAGTAATGCAGGTGGGCGGCATCGGTATGCAAAATTTCTTTTGCCCGGTCGATATCCTCTTTGCTGCCTGCCACCACAAGGGCAAACTTACCGGCCTCGATATGGTCTTTAATATTTTCTATATGGTCGTCTTTAGTAAAATACTTAGCCAGTACTGATACTATTCCACCGCCTATAGTGCCTACTTCAGCACCGGCAAAAGCACCTACCAGCGCACCGGCGCCATACAGCACGCCCACACCCGGTATGGCAAATAAACCGATACCCGTAAGCAGGCCTACAACCGTACCAGCGCCTATGCCTACATAAGCAGGTACATTAGTAGCCTTATCTACCTCATCAAGATGTAAATGCTCATTATCTATGCCCGCTTTACCAATTATTGATACATCGCTTAATGAAAAATCGTTTGCTTTAAGTGTCTTTAGCGCCTCAACGGCTTCTTTGTGCGAATTGTATATCGCTACCTGCTGTTCCATGTTTTTTGTTTTATAGTTATAGAAAGTATTGTATGCCGTCATTTTCAGTCACGATATCCCGTACCGTAAATAACGGTGCTAAAGTTACCCAAAAATGTGCGGATTTCAATTAACTTGCTGTTAAATCAAGGCAACTATTGCACATAAATGCCAAAAAACACAATTTTAAGTTATCCCTCCACACATTTACGCATAATAGCGTAATTTTGCACCACATTCATATATTGGATATGCACAAAGAAAACGACAGTTGGTTTGCTTCCTGGTTTGATACGCCTTACTACCACATTCTTTATAAAGACCGCGACTATACCGAGGCGCAGCTGTTTATAGACAATATTACGGCCTACCTAAACCTGCCGGACGATGCTAAAATACTCGACCTTGCCTGCGGTAAAGGCCGCCATTCCATTTACCTGAACCGGCTGGGCTTTGACGTTACCGGAGCCGACCTTAGCGAGAACAGCATACGCGAAGCCCAGAAATCGGCTAACGACACACTGCACTTTATGGTGCACGACATGCGCGAACCCTTCCCTACAAAGTACGATGCCATATTTAACCTGTTTACCAGCTTCGGCTATTTTGAGCAGGACTCAGACAATATAAAAACGCTGCGTGCCATTTGCAACAGCCTTACCGAATATGGGTTTGCCGTAATCGATTTTATGAATGTTACCACGGTGATAAAAAACCTGGTACCGCACGAAGTAAAAACCGTAGAGGGTATAGAGTTTCACATAAAGCGCTGTGTGGAAGACAACCATATTATTAAAGACATACACTTTACCGACAAGGGCAAGGACTACCATTTTACCGAGAAAGTACAGGCGCTTACACTCCAGGATTTTGAGCAGATGATGGAAGAAGCCGGTATTTACCTGCTGGACACCTTTGGCGATTACCGCCTTAAGAAATTTTTCAAGAACGAGTCAGACCGGCTGATAATGATTTTTAAATAAGCAATGATAGTATATTTAGTCCCGCTGCTTTCGGTACTTATAGGCTACGGTACCGCACTGGTGCTTAAACCTAAAAACCGCAAAAACCTCAAGCTGCTGCTGGCCTTCAGCGGCTCGTTCCTGCTGTCGCTTACGGTGCTGCACCTGCTGCCCGAGGTATATGAAGCCAGCCTGCACGACAGCGGCCACAATGCCCAGGGCCATGAGCACGGCAACCACCCCATTGGGATTTTTATTATGGCGGGTATTATCTTCCAGATTATACTCGAATATTTTAGCAAGGGTGCAGAGCATGGCCATGTGCACAGCCACGGCCATGAGCACGGTATGCCCTGGCTACTGTTTATAAGCCTTTGCATCCACGCGCTGCTGGAAGGCATGCCCGTAAGCCACCACGCCGATATGGCCTGGGGCATAGGCATACACCACTTCCCTATCGCAATAATCTTAACCGCTTTTTTTATAAATTCGGGGCTCAGCAAATGGGCCGTAATGGCATTTATGCTGGTATTTGCGGCCATGACGCCGCTGGGCACGCTGCTATCAGGCAAACTGATATGTGTAGAAGAGTATTACTCCTACATCTCAGCCGTGGTTATCGGCATACTGTTCCACATATCGAGCACCATTATATTTGAAAGTGGTGAAGACCATAAGTTTAACCTTGCCAAGCTGTTAACCATCATCTTAGGGGTTATCATGGCATATTATTTGTAATATCAATGGCATTTACACGTACCACCGAGCAATCATCTAAATACGAGCATCTTGAAAAAATGCCTGTAAGCGAGTTGCTGCACAACATAAACAACGAAGATAAAACCGTTCCGCTGGCGATTGAAAAGGCGCTGCCGCAGATAGAAAAACTGGTGGAGAAAACCGTGAGCCAATTGCGAAATGGAGGACGCTTGTTCTATATCGGTGCCGGTACCAGCGGCCGCCTGGGCATTGTAGATGCCAGCGAATGCCCGCCTACTTTTGGCGTACCGTTTGACCTCGTTATTGGCATCATAGCCGGGGGCGATACCGCCATTCGCCGCGCGGTAGAGTTCGCCGAAGACGACCGCGAACAGGCCTGGGCCGACCTCTCTGCCTATAACATAAACGCCAATGATATTGTAGTGGGCATTGCCGCTTCAGGTACTACGCCGTATGTTATAGGCGGGCTCGAAAAGTGTAACGAAGCCGGCATTGCCACGGGCTGCATTACCTGCAACGCCGGTAGCCCGCTGGCGCAAACGGCACAGTTTCCCGTTGAGGTTGTGGTAGGGCCGGAATTTGTAACCGGCAGCAGCCGCATGAAGGCCGGTACCGCCCAAAAGCTGGTACTCAATATGCTGAGTACCGCTACCATGATACAGCTGGGGCGCGTAAAAGGCAACAAAATGGTAGACATGCAGCTGAGCAACCACAAGCTGGTAGGCCGCGGCGTGCAGATGATTATAGACGAGCTGGGCATACCCGAAGCCGAAGCCGCCGCCCTTTTAACTGAACATAAAAACGTACGTAAAGCAATAGAAGCCTATGCCAACCGATAAAAAATTACTGATGCGCGGCCTTAAATACATGAGTGGCGCGCTGCCGCTGTTCTTTATGGGCCCGGTGGTAATACACAGTTCGTTTAAAAACCAGGGGCACCCCATGTTCATCCCCATTTTAGGGTTGGGCATTATTTGCTGCCTGCTGGCGATATGGTTTATGTTTGCCGGGTTGCGGACGATTATGAAGAGTATGGTGGATTAATGTAGCAACTAAAAAATGGTTTAATGTCGCGATTTTCGGAACCTTGGATAAATTAAAGTGACTATCACTCTTTATAACGGCTTTTTACCAAGTTCCGCACGTGTATACGCTAAAGATTTTTCTGTACTTTCATTTGCCAGTGTCAAATTTAAGTGCGTACTGAAAGAATCAAACAAAGGAAAATCCTGCCTGACCTGCTTTTCAATCGCTATAAATTTGCGAACATTTTCTAATGCTTCATCTTCGAATGTGGCACTGCCATATTCTACAACCCTGTCATCTGCCTTTATGATAAACATTGGCCCTTGTCCCACATACATATCACTAAAATTGTTGGTCTCAAGGTACTTTTTAGACTGGTAGTAAAAACAGACAACATCACCATAGTCAGTAATGCTTTCTTTAACCAGGCCGCAATCATCGCCCACTTCATTCAAAATATAATCTTCTGCAAATTTGATATAGTGCTCCATTTCTTGTGTTTCATATAGTTCTCAAATTAACAAAAAAATAAAACAACGCTAAGTAACAACTGTAATAATACCTAAAAGGTCGTCAAGACCTTGCAGGAAACTAAAAAATGACGCGGGTTCTCTACAACCTGCAAGGTTTCAAAGAACCTTGTAGGTTTAAAACATAAGTCGCATTCATTTCTTTAGCCTGCAACGTTTCACAACCCGGGCAGTCAGCGCGCCAAATTTTTCTTGGCCTTTATAGTCATATCTTGGTGTTGTATCTTTATTGTAAACATAAAATTCGGTATACACTATGTCTTTTTCCTGCGAATTTACCGCCTCGCTTTGGCCGCTTTCATCACCCATCGCAACTATTCCCACGCCCATTTGCCCCGAACCTACTGCTTCTATTCGCGGCAGCGGCATTTTGCCTTTTTCAAAAACAACGGTTTCGTCTTTAATTGGCGTACGCTTCCCGGCCTTATTTATAAAATAATAGGTGTAATTAACATGGTTGTCAAAATCTTCGTTCAATACCAGTATCCCATTCTCAGGAAAAACCAGCGTGGTTTCACCATCTATCTCGCTGTACGGGCTGCCACAAGATTCTTCATATACAACCCTTAGCGGGCCATCATACCCTTCGGGAATCAGCATGGTTTTGGGTAACGAAAAATTATACAAGTACAGAAATGCGATGGTTACAGGAACATACAATACTACAGGCAGCAGCGTAGTTAGCAACTTTGTTTTTACCGTACGGTCAGACAGCAACACAAGCAAAGCACCCACTAAAAATACAGCCGCCCCGAAAACAATAAAATAAAAACTTATTACGCAAGCTATAAAACTTGCAGCTATTAAAAATACTCCTGGGTAAAATATTTTGGTTTTCAATTTGGTTATGGTTGATGATTCAAATTAACAAAATAAAACAACACAAAGCATCATAACCTTTAAACCCGTACTTTTGTTATTGCAAAACACAAACCCATGTCTTCAGTAACCGAATCTTACATAGAAAGCACACGCAAGCAGTTTTTGTACTACAAAATGCTGGGCGAAAAAGCCATGGCACAGCTACAGCCCGAGCAGCTTTTTTATACACCTCATGAAGATACTAACAGCATTGCTATAATAGTAAAACACCTTCACGGCAACATGCTGAGCCGTTGGACAGATTTCCTTACCAGCGACGGCGAGAAGGAATGGCGCAACCGCGATGATGAGTTTCAGGATACTTACCCTGATGCCGCCGCGCTCATGGCAGATTGGGAAGCGGGCTGGCACTGCCTCTTTACTGCCCTTGACACCGTTACGCCCGATAACCTGAACAGCATTATTTACATACGCAATGAGGGGCACACGGTAGTAGAGGCCATCAACAGGCAGCTGGCACACTACCCCTACCACATTGGCCAGATTGTGTTTTATGCCAAGATGCTGAAACAAGGCAACTGGGACAGCCTGAGCATCCCGAAAAATAAATCGGCGAACTATAATGCCGGCAAGTTTTCGCAGGAAAAAGCGATACGCAATTTTACCGATAACGAGCTGCAACACCTCTCAGGCAACAATACCAAATAAATTATGAAACAACTGTTTTTTATACTGCTAACTACTACACTTTTAACCTCCTGCTACAATGCCGAGCGCAACTGCGCCGATTTTAAAACCGGGAAATTCCGCTCTGAAATAGAGATTGACGGGCAAAAAAAAGTAACCGAATTTACCCGTACCGAAGCCTACGAAATAGGTACCTACGACGGCAAGGTGGATACATCATCAGTGCGCTGGATAAACGATTGCGAGTATGTGCTGCAAACCGTAAATCCTAAAAATTCGTTAGAATTAAAGGGCGTACACATGAAAATTTTGACAACTAAGCAAAATTCCTATACCTTTGAATTTTCGCTCGTGGGCGATACCCATAAGCAAAAGGGCACCGTAACAAAACTCGACTAATTATATCACCAAAATGGATTTAAGCTTTTTAAGCAGCCCCGATACCTGGATCGCTTTGCTAACCCTTACCTTCCTGGAAATTGTACTGGGTATTGATAACATCATTTTTATATCTATCGTTACCGGAAAGCTGCCCGAGGCCAGCCGTAAAAAAGCGACCCGCACAGGGCTTTTCCTTGCTATGTTTCTCCGCATCGGCCTGCTGTTTGGTATTACACTGCTTACCCGTATGAAAACCCCGTGGTTTATAATAGACTTTGGGTGGTTCAGCACCAATATTACCGGCCAGGGGCTTATACTGTTGCTGGGCGGATTGTTTCTTATCTACAAAAGCACCAAGGAGATACATGAAAAAGTAGACGTAAAAGGCGAACATGAAAGCGAGCTGAACATTAAGGCCAAAACATCATACGCCGCTACCATTGCCCAGATTTTACTTATCGACCTTATATTTTCTATCGACTCTATACTTACTGCTGTGGGTATGACTAACGGCGCTGCCGGTGCGTTGCCCATAATGGTGGCTGCCGTGGTAATATCCGTAGGCATCATGATGCTGTTTGCGGTACCGGTGGGTGGTTTTGTAAACGCTAACCCATCCATACAAATACTGGGGCTTTCGTTTCTTATACTCATCGGCTTTATGCTGATTATAGAGAGCATGCACCTGGGCGGCGCGCAACTTGCCGGCCAGCACGTAGGCGAAGTACCCAAGGGTTATCTCTATTTTGCCATTGCGTTCTCGCTGGCTGTAGAGTTTTTAAATATGAAAATGCGCAAGAAAACAAAAGCGTAAACAACTTGTTTATAGATAAAGAAGATGGCTCTGGCCATCTTTTTTATTTAAGTCTATTTGTTATTTGTGGAAAGACACCTTTATTGTAACACAGAGATTCCCAGAGCAAGCACAGAGATTCCCAGAGAGAAAAGATTAACACCTTTGGTGTAAGAACACAGAGCTGTATGTATATACTGTAGAACTGTGGCCTCGCGCTGCAAGCGCAATCTAAAATTTAAAAACTCCGCGTATCTCTGCGCTTGCTCTGAAAATCTCTGCGGTATAAATCATGGCTTATGACTCATTTGCGGGTAAAAGCTTCCCGAAGGGCCGAGATTTGAGCAAACCTATGGTCTTTTGTTCAACTACTTTATTACTTTGAAACTCTGCCGCTTTACTATTACAAAAGCATTTTACGCGCCTTCTCTAAATCTTCGGGTGTGTCGATACCAATGCCTGCATGGCTGGTTTGTACCATTTTGATTTTTTTGCCGTACTCCAGGTAACGCAGCTGCTCCAGCTTTTCTGAAGCTTCCAGCTTTTGCATGGGCAGGTTGTAGAAATCCATCAGCGCGTGCTTGCGGAACGCGTAAATGCCTATATGCCGCATATATTTTACCCCCGCCTCCTTATCCCGTGGGTACGGAATAACCGAGCGTGAAAAGTAGAGCGCGAAGTTTTTTTGGTCAGTTATTACCTTAACATTGTTTGGGTTCTCTATGTCCTCCGGGTCAGTAATGTGCATCATTAAAGAGGCAAGGTCAACCTCGCGGGCAATGTCGCCTTTAAATACCTCCAGCACATCGGCCAGCGGCTCCTTGTTGATAAAGGGTTCGTCGCCCTGCACGTTTACCACCACATCCACATCCATGTGCTGTACGGCTTCGGCAATACGGTCAGAGCCGCTTTCGTGTTCCTTCATGCTCATAATGGCCTTGCCGCCATTGGCAACAATTTCGTTATAAATAATATCACTGTCGGTTACCACAAATACATCGTCAAACAGGCCGGTGCCCAGGGCAGCTTGGTAGGTTCGGGTAATTACGGTCTTGCCGCCCAGGTCCTGCATCAGCTTGGCAGGGAAACGCGTACTGGCGTACCGGGCGGGTATTACGGCTATTATTTTCATATTTATGTCCCTTACCCACAGTTTCAGTAAACGGTACGTAAGGTTTATTAATGTTATTTTTTTGGCTTTAGCAACATAACTACTCCCCTTCAGGCTGTACTACCGGGCCCGTCCAGCCCATAATGCCACCGCTAAGGTTATAGGCATTGGCAAAGCCCAACTGTCCCATAATGTTGCAGGCATTGCCGCTACGCACGCCGCTGCGGCAGTATACATAGTAATTTTTGGCTTTATCAAGGCTTTCTAATTCATCAATAAATGCCTGGCCTTTATAAATATCTATGTGTATGGCGCCGGGTATAATGCCGTCGTTCCATTCTTCGGCGGTACGCACATCCAGTATTACGGCTTCGGTGTCGTTCTGGCTGCCGTCCCACCATTGTTCCTGCGATAAATTCATTTCTCGTGGTTTAGATTTTACCCCCAAAGATATTACGCTTTTATAGAACAGCCAATAGCCTTTGTTTCTTTTACGGTAATCTCCTTGCCTTTAAGCAGGGCATCAACGGCATTTTCCACATACTTAACCTTAACCGCCTTTGCATCTTCATAGTTGTCATCTATAGCGCCTATGTATTTTACTTCATTGCCTTTAGCCGTTTTTTCGAGTATATATACGTGCGGGGTTTTTGTAGCGCCATACTGCGGGAAAACCTTTTGGCCTTCATCCATAAGATACGGGAAGTCAAAGCCTTTTTCCTTGGCGCGTGCCTGCATGTTCTCAAAACTGTCTTCGGCCACCTTGCTAGGGTCATTTGGCTGTATGGCAATAACCGGGTAGCCCAGCTTGCTGTATTTTTTGTTAAGCGCTATAATACGGTCTTCATAGGCCTGGGCATACGGGCAGTGATTGCAGGTAAACACCACGATATAGCCTTTAGCCTTTTTAAAATCTTTAAGGCTTACTTTTTTGCCGTCAACATTTTTCAGGCTGAAATCGGCAGCAATGTCGCCCACTTTATAGCCGCCGGCCGCAGGTTCAATACCTTTAAAGGCGGCAAGCGCGCCCACAATAAGGAATAGTGATAAAAATTTTAATGCTTTCATTATGGTTTAATTTATTTAAAGTTAATAAGTTCGTTTTCAAGCTCCTCATAGGTAAACGACCGTTCGTAGAATTTGCGCTTACCTTTACTATATATCACCGTGGCGGGTATGGCCCCACTCCAGTCAGGGTTAACCTTAGGCAGCCAGGTATTCTGGTCGGGGTCGCGCATCAGTATTACCTTACTTTGCAGTTTTTTTCTTTCCATAAACGGCAGCAGGCGGTTTTCGGCCATCTTTGGCATGTCAAGGCTCACCAGTATCACCTTTACCTTTTCGCCTTTATATTTTTCGTTGAGCTTTTCAAAGTTGGGCAACTCTTCAACACAGGGCACGCACCAGGTAGCCCAAAAGTTAACCACATAGGTAGTATCGTTTTTCCGGCTGAGGTAATAGTTAAGCCCCTCCCACTCATACGCCTTTACCGTAGTCTTGCCATTGGTATACACGTGTACGGGCCTGGGTTCGCCCTGTGCTTTGGCGTTGGCAAATGCCATAATAATAAGCACGGTAAAAATAGCTGTGCCGTAAATCAACAGTTTCTTCATCCTATAAAATTATCGCATAATTTTCTTAAAAAAACGCGGTTAAAACCGTTAACAAAAAATTAACACCACAAATAGTTACCGGAACTGAAATTTGAAATACATTTGTATATACAAATATTGTAGTTACAAATATTACAATAACCGTAGCAGTATGAAGATTGAGGAAATAATGAAAAGCAGTAATATGTCTTTGGGCAAACAGGCCATGTTTAACCTTATGTACACCAGTAACCTTATAAGCGAAAAGGTACAGGAGGTTATGAAAGGCTACGACCTCTCCCAAGAACAGTTTAATGTACTGCGCATACTGCGGGGGCAAAAAGGAAAACCCGCTAACATGCACATAATACAGGAACGCATGATAGCCAAAACCAGCAATACCACCCGCCTGGTAGACAAGTTGCTGCTAAAGGATTTGGTTAGCCGGTCGGTATGCCCCGGCAACCGCCGCAAGATGGAAGTAAAAATTACCCAGAAAGGCCTTGACCTGCTTAGCGAGCTCGACCCTGTGGTGGAAGCATCTGAACAGGCTTTTACCCAAAACCTTGACGACAACGAAATACAACAGCTTATAGCACTGCTGGAAAAATACAGGACGGTTTAAAAAGAACAATTAAAAAAATGACAAACTATATTGAAAGCCAGAAATGGCGCTACGCTGTTAAAAAGTATGATGCCACTAAAAAAGTTGCGGCGCAGGATGTAGCCCTGCTTAAAGAAGCCGTGCAGCTTAGCACATCATCAGTAGGGTTACAGCCCTATAAAGTAATTATTGCCGAAAGCCAGGAAATAAAAGAACAGCTTGCCGCAGGTGCAAGCGGCAATAATGCAAACCTGTTCAGGGATGCTTCGCACATTTTTATTTTTGCAATAGAAGTAAATCTAAGTGCCGAAAATGTGGAACGCTATTTGCTTAACATCAGCGGGCAGCGTGGTGTGCCGGTAGAAGCTGTTGCGGGTTTTGGCGACTATATTAAGGGCTTCCTTGCCAAACTTACCGAAGAAGAAAAAAATACCTGGGCGGCTAAGCAGGCCTATATAGCGCTGGCCAGCCTTATACACGCTGCCCCGTTGCTTAAAGTAGATGCCACGCCTATGGAGGGCTTTAATGCCGAAAAAATTAATGAGATACTGGGCCTTGACGAAAAAGGCCTGAGCGCGGTGGTAATAGCTACCATAGGCTACCGCCATGACGAGGATGCACAGCAGCACGCCAAAAAGGTGCGCAAGCCACAAGACGAATTATTTATAACACTTTAATAATAAATTTTCCATTAATCTTAAATTTAACAACAGCATGAAAAACATGAAGTCAATTGCAATTGCCCTTGTAGTAGCCTTTACTACGCTTACAGCGACAGCGCAAACCAAAAAAATCGATGCTTCTAAAAGCACTATTGCATGGGTAGGTAAAAAAGTTACCGGCCAGCACAACGGTACTGTAAACTTTAAAGATGGCGCACTTACTTTTAAAGGCGGCAAGCTAACCGGTGGTACGTTTAACATAGACATGACCTCTATAGAGGCTACCGACCTTAAAGCAGGCGAAGGCAAAGAGAAACTTGAAGGCCACCTTAAAGCGGATGATTTCTTTGGTACTGATAAATACCCTACTTCTACCCTTGTGTTTACATCGGTTAAAGAAAAATCTAAAAACGTATATGTTGTAAATGCAGACCTTACCATTAAAGGCAAAACTGCCCCGGTAGCGTTTGAGCTTACTACAGGTAAAAACGCTGCTTCTACCGCGTTTAACGTAGACAGGACAAAATACGGCATTACTTTTGGTTCTAAAAACTTCTTTGAAGGCATAGGCGACAAAGCCGTTTACGACGAATTTGAACTTACAGTAAAACTGGTTTACTAATAATTTTAGGGTTTATAATTGAAAGGCCGCTTCCTGATGGGAAGCGGTTTTTTTTGTAGTGTTATCTTTTAGAAAAATTACATCGATAGCAAAGAGGCTGGATATTATAAATATTGTTGCTGCCTCCTTTATTAATGGGAATTATAATCTTTTGTCCAGACATATTTATATCTTTTATCGGGACGCATTGGTATATCATTCCAAGGTGATTTACAACCAGGACAAACATCATACTCAGCTAGTTTTGCTAACCATTGTTTTCTAGTATGGTTTCCATCAGCATTTTTTACTCTAAGTGAATATACTGTAGCCCTGCTAACACGACATGTTTTGCAATAGTATTTAATTTTTCCCGTACTTGATGAAGTCCAGGTTCCAATATTATTCATTCCATGCTTTTTACAAACCACTCTTCATTTATTTGTTGTGAAGATAAATAATTTTTCAATCTCCAAATCTTTCAATTTTTCAATCTCCAAAACATTTCCCTCTTTGCAAATAATTAACTAATTTCGTACCGCATAAAAACTTAATACGAAATATTACAATCTAATGAAATACGATATCATTGTTTTAGGCAGCGGGCCGGGCGGATATGTTACCGCCATACGTGCATCGCAACTGGGTTTTAAAGTAGCCATTGTAGAAAAAGAAAGCCTGGGCGGCATCTGCCTTAACTGGGGCTGTATCCCTACAAAAGCGCTTTTAAAGAGTGCGCAGGTGTTTGACTACCTTAAGCATGCCTCAGACTACGGCCTTACAGTAAATGAGTTTGACAAAGATTTTGGAGCAGTTATAGCCCGTAGCCGCGGTGTAGCCGAAGGCATGAGCAAAGGCGTGCAGTTCCTGATGAAAAAAAATAAGATTGAAGTAATATACGGTACCGGTAAACTAAAACCAGGCAAAAAACTTGACGTTACCGATAAAGACGGCAACGTAACCGAACTGAGTGCCGATAACATTATCATTGCCACAGGTGCACGCAGCCGCGAGCTGCCTAACCTGCCACAGGACGGCAAAAAAGTAATAGGTTACCGCCAGGCCATGGTACTGCCGGAGCAGCCTAAGAGCATGATAGTGGTAGGCTCAGGCGCTATAGGCGTAGAGTTTGCGCACTTTTACAACTCTATGGGTACTAAGGTTACCATAGTAGAGTTTATGCCAAACGTGGTTCCCGTTGAAGACGAGGATGTATCAAAACAATTTGAGCGTTCGCTAAAAAAATCGGGCATCGAGGTAATGACCAACTCATCTGTTGAGCGGATAGATACTTCGGGCGAGGGCGTTAAGGCATTCGTTAAAACCGCCAAAGGCGAGGAAGTGCTTGAAGCCGACATACTGCTTTCTGCCGTGGGTATTAAATCGAATATCGAGAACATAGGCCTTGAAGAGGTGGGCATTGCTACCGACAGGGATAAAATTCTTGTTAACCCATACTATGCGACTAACATACCGGGCTATTACGCCATAGGCGATGTGGTTCCTGGCCAGGCGCTTGCGCACGTTGCTTCCGCAGAGGGTATCCTTTGTGTGGAGAAACTTGCAGGCCTGCACGTAGAGCCGCTTGACTACGGCAACATACCGGGCTGTACCTACGCTACCCCTGAAATTGCTTCCGTTGGCCTTACTGAAAAAGCGGCCAAAGAAAAAGGATATGATATTAAAGTGGGCAAATTCCCGTTCTCGGCTTCAGGAAAAGCTAAGGCTTCTGGCGCGTCTGACGGTTTTGTAAAAGTAATATTCGACGCCAAGTACGGCGAATGGCTGGGCTGCCACATGATAGGCGCCGGCGTTACCGACATGATTGCCGAGGCTGTTGTAGCCCGCAGGCTGGAGACTACCGGACATGAGATCATCAAGTCGGTACACCCCCACCCTACCATGAGCGAGGCCATTATGGAAGCCGCCGCTGCCGCGTATGATGAGGTGATACATATATAATTTAAAGATTGTAGATTAAGATTGAGCTTCACTCGGTTCTCCCATTCCGACCGCAGCGCAGCGTAATGGAGACACCGAAGGTTCAACGAAGTTAATCTCAGTCGCCGAACAATAAAATAATCATAAAATACTAATCCGTCCTGATATTTTCGGGGCGGATTTTTTTTTAAAAGGCCTTTTATAGGTGTGTGAAATTTATTATAAAAAGCGATACCTTTATAAAAATAATTAGCGCACTTGTGTAACTTTATGCCGATTAACACCTTTTTATGCTTGTAGATAAAATACCACCATTTGGTTACGTTTTTGGGAAAATTAAGTACGAAATGCTCTTTGTACTGATACTTGGGGTATTCATACATTTTATTACCGAATGGATAGACCCCTACCTGCCGGAAATGCCCCTTACCATAGCAACGTTTTTGGGTACGGGTATATCGGTACTGCTGTCCTTTAAAATGAGCCAGAGCTACGACCGCTGGTGGGAAGCTCGCAAGATATGGGGCGCTATTGTAAACGACTCCCGCAGTTATGTGTTGCAAATGCAGGCCTTTTTGCACAACCCTGATTTAAAGCCACAGATAAAAACCATGGCCTACCGCCAGATAGCGTGGAATTATGTGCTGGGGCGCTCCCTGCGTGGCTTACCCCCGCTTGAAGACTGTAAAGGCCTCCTTAGCGATGAAGATATAAAAGCGCTGGACAGCCATACAAACAAAGCACTGGGAATACTACAGCAAAATGTGCAGCAGATAAGCGAACTGCACAAGCAGGGCGAAATTTCTGATTATACACATGTGCAGTTTAATAATATCTTCATGCGCTTTTCAGACAACATGGGTATGGCCGAGCGTATTAAAAACACGGTGTTTCCTGTTACGTACAGGCTGTACCTGCACTTTACCATTTACCTGTTTGTTATTATACTGTCAATAGGGCTTAACAATGTAAAACTGTTTTACGAAATCCCGCTTTTACTCCTCACCTCTATGGTGTTCTTCCTGCTTGAAAAAACGGCTTACCACATGCAGGACCCGTTTGAAAACCGCCCCAGCGATACTAATGTTACTACCATAGCCCGTACTATCGAAATAAATATACGCCAGCTTTTAGGCGAAAATAAGGTGCCAAAGCCTATGGAAAGGGACAGTTTTTACAGTATGTAGGTTGTTGACGCCGAATTTAAAGAAACTAACCGCAAAAGCACACACTTATATTCGGCGGCCTGTAATACGCTCAAAAGGGATAAGACGATTTTATGCGGTTTGTAGTTGTTCTTTATACAATGCAAAATTTTCATCATCAAAACACACAAACACAACTTCTTCAAGAGTAGCGTTATTGGCTAAAAATTCTTTTACGGTTTCAATGGCAACCCGGGCTGCCGCGGCTTTGGGATATCCATAAATCCCTGTGCTTATGCCGGGGAATGCAATAGAACGTACGTCATTTTCTACTGCGAGCCTTAGGCTGTTACGGTAGGCATTTGCCAGTAACTCAGGCTCCCCTTTTTTACCGCCATTCCACACGGGCCCCACGGTGTGTATAACATAAGCAGCCGGCAAATTACCTGCTGTGGTTATAACCGCCTCACCGGTTTTACAGCCACCCTGCCTGTTGCGTATCGCCACACAAGCCTCTAAAACAGCTTTTCCGCCTGCGCGGTGTATTGCTCCGTCTACACCCCCGCCGCCCAGCAGTGAAGAGTTTGCTGCATTGACGATAGCATCAACTTTAATTTTTGTTATATCCCCTTTAATAATATGTAATTTTTCCATGTAGCTAATTTCCGCAATATTAAATTGCGGTAAAAGCAAATCAGAGTATTTAACGCATCTAAATCGGTAACAAAACATCCGCTAAAAAATAATACCTTTGCAGTTCAATTTTTTGAAATGAGATTACACAGGAATTTGTGCTTTACGGTGATTGACTCACTGGGCTATATTTTTAATGATGGGGAGTATGCCGATAAGGTAGTGGCGCGCGCGCTTAAAAAGGACAAGCGCTGGGGCAGTGCAGACCGCAAGTTTGTAGCCGAAACAATTTATGAAATTGTGCGCTGGAAACGCCTTTATGTAGAAATAGCCGAAGTAAAAGAACCGTACGACCGCGATAACCTTTGGCGCATATTCGCCGTATGGGCGGTACTGCGCGGTATTACGCTGCCAGACTGGAAGTATTTTGAAGAAACCCCCGTGCGCCGCATTAAAGGCCGTTTTGACGAACTGAGCAAAATACGCAAATACCGCGAGGCCATACCAGACTGGATGGATGAGCTGGGCGTAAAAGAACTGGGGGAAGCAAAGTGGGAAAAAGAGCTTGCCGCACAAAACGAACAGGCAAAAGTGATACTGCGTGTAAATACCCTTAAAACCACAAAAGAAAAACTACGCGCCCTGCTACTAGAGGCAAAGATAGATACCATAGTGTTGCCGGAATATCCGGATGCACTGGTGCTTAAGGAGCGTGCAAACGTGTTCCTTACCGATATGTTCAAGGACGGGCTTTTTGAGGTTCAGGATGCGTCGTCGCAGCTTGTCGCCCGCTTCCTTGAAGTGGAGCCGGGCATGCGTGTGGTAGATACCTGTGCCGGTGCCGGTGGTAAAACCCTGCACATGGCAGCGCTTATGGAAAATAAAGGACAGCTTATAGCCATGGACCTTTATGAAAGCAAACTAAAGCAGCTTAAGATACGCGCCAAACGCGACAGTGCCTTTAATATTGAATACCGTATTATTGATAGCACTAAGGTTATTAAAAAACTGCACGAAAAGGCCGACCGCGTACTCATTGATGCGCCATGCAGTGGGCTGGGTGTGCTAAAGCGCAACCCGGACAGCAAGTGGAAACTACAGCCTGAATTTATAGACAACATAAAGAAAACCCAGGCCGAAGTGCTTGAAAGCTACAGCAAAATAGTAAAGCCCGGCGGTAAGCTGGTATATGCTACCTGTAGTGTTTTACCAAGTGAAAACCAGGAGCAGGTACAGCGTTTTCTTTCTGAAACCGAGATAGGCAAAGAGTTTACATTCGTAAAAGACCAAAAGGTACTGGCTTCGGAAAGTGGCTTTGACGGCTTTTATATGGCGCTGATGGAGCGAAAAAAATAACATTGCATCATATTGGTGTTAAAATACCGGCGCACAAGGGTAAACTGCTTACCTTTGTGCGCTTAATTTTTTAATATGAAAAGAATTTCTACCCTTTTTACACTACTGGTTTCGTTAAGCGCACTTGCGCAGATACCGGCAGGATACTATAACACGGCTACCGGTACAGGCTATACCCTTAAAACCCAGCTGCACAATATCATAGACAGCCATACTGACCAAGGATACCAGGGATTGTACACCACCTTTATACTTTCTGATAAAGATTTATACTACGAAAACAACGGCTCTATACTCGATATTTATTCGGAGAAGCCTTCAGGGCCTGACTCTTACGAATATTACTATGGCTCAGACCAGCAGGATGATGGCAGCGGCGGTACCGCTGAGGGTCAGAAATTTAACCGGGAGCACGTTATACCGCAGTCGTATTTCAGTTCGGTAACGCCCATGTATTCCGACGCACACTTTATATTGCCTACCGATAAGTATATAAACGGCGAGCGAGGCAATTTCCCTTTTGGAAGGGTGGGCACCGCTACTAAAATATTTACCAATGGCTCTAAAAAAGGGAGCAACCTCAACTCCGGCTATTCGGCAGGTTATACAGGCGTAGTTTTTGAGCCTATTGACGAATTTAAAGGCGATGTAGCGCGCATGTTCCTGTACTTTGCTACACGTTATGAAGGACAGCTTAATGGGTTTTATACTTCAGTAAACGAGTCGTCTACACAAACAAAAGCCATGTTTGACGGTACCGAGAATCACGCATTTTCTAATACGTTCTTAAACATACTGCTCACCTGGCATGCTCAGGACCCGGTAAGCCAGCGCGAAATAGACCGTAACAATGCCATTTACGGCCGCCAGGACAACCGCAACCCGTACATAGACCACCCGGAATATGTTGCAACAATTTGGGGCACAATAGCCGGTGCTGATAATACCTTCAGCGCAAACCTCTCATTGTACCCTAACCCGGCGGTAAACCATGAGGTACATATTTACAGCGAAACTGTGCTGGAAGACATTCAGGTTATCAACCTTAACGGCCAGCTGGTTCAGCACATCAGTAAGCCGCAAAGTAGTACTGCAAAGGTATATACGCTTACTAACCTGCCTACCGGGCTCTACCTAATAAAGATGAGTACCGGCAACCAGACCGAAACGAAGAAATTAGTAGTTAACTAATACTGAATAATATTTAATTGAAGAGGCTGCCTAAAAATTTTAGGCAGCCTCTTTTTTATGATAGTAGGCTATTTTAAGGCATGATTAAGAGAATAAAATCCCAACCATAAACTAAATACAAAATTTATTCTTTCACGATTTTTTTTGTAGCCTGCCTGCCATTATTAAATTCGGCTTTTACCATATAAACACCGTTTTGCAGGTTACGCATATCAATGCTGGTACCACTGCCTTTAAGTACTACCTGCCCTATTGTATTTATTACCGAAAAAGATTGTATTGCATCGCCGTTTGTAGTGATGGTAACAATATCTTTAGCAGGATTAGGTGACATGGTAAAAGACAGTCCGTTAAAGCTGTCTGTACCGGCTGTTGCTGTTTCACCCTGTACATAAACTGACATGGGAAAATAACCGTCATTGTTAAAAAATACAGCTGAAGGAATATCAATTTTAAATTCGTGAGCGCCGGCTGTTAACGCACCCAGATTTATAACCCTGGTAGGTATTTTGTCGCCCGGGCACCAGTTGTTCCAGCTCCACGCGCTATTTGTATCAGGCCTTGTATTACTTGTACCATCGCATAGGTAATAGATGCAGTTAGGCTGTGTATTGTACTCAAAAAATGGTACGCATGATACACCACCCGGCCTGTAAGACAGCTTTTGCACGCCATCAAGAAAAACATAATGCCACCTTCTTACATACTCTTCTCCGTTAGTTCCGGAACCATGGTTAGAATTAATAAAGTAAAATTTGGCATTTGTGGCTCCACCTTCAGGCACAGTAAAAGGTATGGTCCTTACGGTTTCGTTCAGTTCATCAGTTCCCTGGTTATTAGTTTCGGTAGCCAGTACATAATCCTTAAGCTCAAATTTATGAGAAAGCTTTTCAAAATAAGTATTTTTAGGCACGTAGGTACCTTCCGAAACAAATTCAAGCGATCCCCTGTACACGTCATTCCTGCCGGTGCATATTGCAGGATATTCTACCGCTGCACCACCCTGGCCGGGGCCACCCTGGTATCCGTAAATTTCAAGCTCCACCCAAAAGTCATAGGTTGTAGAAAGTTCTGGATCATGTAATATGTCAAGCACGTTACTAACATCCCAGGTAAAAGGAACATATACATTTCCGTCCGGTACCATAAACGGGGTAATAAAACGCGCTATCTCTATACGCTCTACAGCAGTATAATTATAAGACGTTGCACCTTTAGGTACAAAAGCCAGGTTTACATTACCTATCCTGTCATAATTATCACAGTTAGATGCTGCAGATACGTTAAGGGTAAGGCTGCTGCCAAAAGACGCTATTTGCTCTTCGGTAAGCTTTTTACCATAAGATGAGTTAGTGTTTCTTTGGGCACCTTCAGGAACCGGTGTGCTTACAGTGCCTTCATACATGCCATAATATATAGCATCTTCATAAACAGGAACGGTAACCTGCGCTTTTGCCTTAAAAGCAAACAGCGATGTTAAAAGAGAAAGTGTAAGTAGTGTTTTCTTCATATCCAAAAAATTTAAAGGCGTAATTTACCAATTTAAATTTAATAAAATAGATGAAAATTTAATATTAATATCAATAAATATTTAAAAACAACGAATTTTTGTTAAAATGTTATATCTAAAACTGAAAATAGATAAACGGCTGTGGCCCCGCGGTAGATGCGGCATAAACCAGCCAGAACACAAGCCCCAATATGATACCTTTTAATACAAGTGGTGTTTTATAAAACGCCTGTTGCAAACCGTTTGAAAAACTTTGGGGCATAAGGTGCCAAGCATAGCCTATAGCCATGAGTATAAATACATTTTTATAACCCTGTATGATAGTAAGCCAGTTATGGGGCTCGAAGGTAACTTTGCCTATATTAGTGATGACCTCTATAGCACCGGCAAAGGTTTTAGAGCAAAAAAATATCCAGCAAAATGCCACAAAGTGAAACGTTAGCACAACAGATATAAACTTCCATACCTTACCTCCCACAGAATGGGTACCCGTAGTGGTTGAAGGAAAAAATTCTGACCATATTTTGTGTACCGCCAGGGCAATGCCGTGCAGCGCGCCCCAAATGATAAACAGCAGGCTTGCGCCGTGCCATAAGCCACCAAGCAGCATGGTAGTAAGCAGGTTAACATTGGTCACCATGGTTTTTTCGCGGTCTTTGCTCAGCAAAAATGTAAGGGAAAATACAACAAGCCCCGCGATGCCTAATAGTAGGGGCACATTGCTTACAGGTGCATAGTTAACCCCAAATACCAGCAACCCAAAGAAAAACAGCGCCGGGAATAAAAAGCCCGCGAAACTTCCGTGGCGGTTACCCCCTACCGATATGTATAAAAAATCTTTTAGCCAGGTAGACAGCGAAATGTGCCACCTGCGCCAGAATTCGGTTATGGAGGCCGATTTATAAGGCGTATTAAAGTTAGTAGGCAGCTTAAAGCCCAGTAGCAGCGCTATACCTATAGCCATATCGCTATAGCCTGAAAAGTCGCAGTAAATACGCAGCGCGTAGCCGTAAACCGCCATAAGGTTTTCAAATGGGGTATAGAGGTTTGGCGCGTCAAAAATACGGTCTACAAAGTTTGAGGCAATATAATCGGCAATTACAGTTTTCTTGATAAGCCCGCCAATGATAAGGAACAGCGCCCGGCTTACATCGTCTCGCGTAAGGTTGAGCTTAGTATATATCTGGGGTATAAAGTCTTTAGCCCTTACAATAGGCCCGGCCACCAGCTGCGGAAAAAAAGACACAAAGAAAAGGTAATCGATATAATCCTTCGCCGGGGTAATTTCTTTGCGGTACACCTCTATAATATAGGATATGGACTGGAAAGTATAAAACGAAATACCTACCGGCAGTATAATCTTATAAAAGTTTGTATGGAGCCCAAAAAGCGCGTTGCCGCTGTCGAGTATAAAATTAGTATACTTAAAATACCCTAAAAACGTAAGGTTTACAATAACGCTGAACCATAAATATACCCTGCGGGGAATGGTGCGCTGCTCACGGTACAGGAAGTAACTCAGCGTATAATCTACCACTGATGAAAGCACCAGCAGCAGGAAAAGCCACTCGCTGCACAGGTAATAAAAATAAAGCGAAAACACAGCCGTAACCACAAGCCGTACCTTAAAGGTATTGCGCACGGCAATATATATGGCATAGAAAATAAGGAACAGCCTCAGGAATTTGGCTGTGTTAAAAAACATGCCCTCCTTAGCGTCATACAAAAACCACTTTATTAAATCATCCTGCGTTATCTGCGGCAAAAAATCGTTAAGCTGCATTACTCTTTCCTGTTGGTTTTAAAATTATCATACGCCCGTACAAAAGCATCGCAAAAAAGGCGCGCCTGCTTTTCGTAACCGTCTTTTGTATAGTGCACCCTGTCGCCGCCTATAATGCCGCGCCTGGCATTGCGAGGCACTCCCTGTACACCGCCCATCTCACTGAACAAATCCCACGTGGCATAGTTTTTACTGCTTTCCTGCACCAATATTTCCTTCGCGTAAGACGCTACTATGGTATTGGGATATTTGCGCTTAAACTGCGAAGGTGGTGGTGTCATTACAATAACCGCTGCTTCGGGGCAGTGTTTTTTAATATTGGCCAAAAGTAAATTTAGCTGTACTATATACGCCTCAGCAGGCATCTTATCAAATGATTCGTTAGTACCTAATGACACCACAATAAGGTCGGGCATCAGGGCAGGCAGCTGTTCAAAGAAGAGTGGGTACTTATTAAAATCAGATGCCTTGGCACCGTTAACCCCTATGCTGTGGTAGAGCACTCCTGGTGTATCATTTTCGAGCACCAGGCCGCTCAGGCTGTATGGCGACTGGCCTTCGTTAGGCAGCAGGTATATTTTATCAAGGGCATTATCGCTGTGGTAAAAGTGCGAAAGAGCGTCTTCCTGCAGGCTAAGCGGCACAAATTCAGATCGCCTTACCTCACGGCTTTCCCTTTGGTCGGTAGGTATCTTCAGGGTTTTGCCGGCGCGAATGCGGTCGGTTTTCATACCGTTAGCACGTTTTATCTCCGCTATACTCACGCCATATTTACGGGCAATGCTTCCTAAAACCTCGCCGTTTTTAATGCGGTGGGTTATTTTTTTTGGCTCTGTACTTTCCAGTACTATGGTGCGGCTCGTGGTTGCCACATCAAACATGGGCCGGTTGCCGGGGGTGATTATCTTTAGGGTATTAAATGCATACGCGGGGTCTTTTACATCCAGCTCTACGGCAAAGTTATGCCGGGTTTGCAGCCCAATGCCGCTAAGGCCTACGGGTATGCTGTTATCTACAGGGTAAATGTTGCGGCGGCTGTCCCACCCGGCATTGCTTTTAAAGCGGGTGTTGTAGCTGCCATTGGTCTTTACCAGCTGGTGCGGGAAGGTAAACCCCGCCCCGCCGTTGCCATAAAACTCCTGTAACTTTTTGCGTATGCAATTCGTCATCAGGTCGGCCTGTATGTGGCTGTCGCCAATGTGTACTATATTAATCTTGCCCGCCTTTTGCTGCTCCATAAGGTACAGCTTTTCATAAAACAGGCTCAGCGCCGATGTATTTGTAATCACATTATCGGGGAGCAACACATCAATAGTATCGTTTATACCCACGGTATCTACCGCAGTGCTGTCTATAAACACCTCACCGGTATCTACCTGCCCGCATGCCTGTAAAAAAGACAGCAGCAAAAACAACAAGGCTGTTATCGTTTTATTCATGTAACGTGTCTTTTATTACGGGTGCCACTTCTACGGATTTCGGTTTTATCTGTTCGGCAGGCGTTGCAGGCTTATTAACCTCCTTAACAGGCTGTGTATTTTTAACGCCGGGTTTTACCTCATTAAATTTGGGTAACGCAGGTTTAGCGGCTGGTGTCTTTACTTCAGGCTTAGCCTTTTTAGGTGGTACTTTGGCGCTGTCTACCGCGGGTTTTGTGGTATCGCGTTTAGGCTTAGGCGGTTCTACGGGCAATGGCTGGCCGTTTCGCATGGCCTTAAACTGCTGGTAGCCAAAATACAGCTGGTCGTATATAAAGCCCGATACCTTTTTAGACCCGCGCATGTTAAAGTGCGTATAATCTTTATTAGCCAGCGACGGGGTTTCTTCCACCCACTTTATCATACTGCCGTTACCCCCCATTAGCGTATACAGGTTTACAAAAGCACTTTCAGTATTTACCGCATAGCGCTTTTGGGCCATGGCCAAAGGCACGACAGCCGAATCAGTAACCATTTCGGTGCCATATTTTTTAGATTTATCTGCCGTAGATATAATAAGTATGGTAACACCCGGGAAGCATTCGCGCAGGTGGCTCACCACTTCGGTCATGCGTTTTTCATACCAGCCAAAGTTAAGCGTGCCATTACCCAGTACATTGGTACCATAGTGCAGCACTATAAGGTCGTAGCCCAGCTTATCATTAAAGGCTTTCATCAATGCGGTATTCAGTTTGGCGTTGGGCAGGCCTGAGTTGCCGCGTGTGCCAAAGTTATCTACATGCACGCCACGCCCATCATCAAAATTAAAGCCGTAAACCGGTATGCTGTCGGCCTTGATAAAATCGGCCTTAAATCCTTTAAAGTTATCGCCCAACTTAAGGGTGTTGAGGGGATTTGCCGGGTTTAGTTTTTTCGTAATCGTGTCACCACCTACAATAACCCGCAAGCTTGCCTGGGTATTGCCGCTGCGCCCGTAAAAAAGCGTCGGGCTGCTAAGCGAGTTGATGTGCGCGGTATTAACCGCCTTATAGCGCACCCATGCCGGGTTTACGGTATCGTGCTTTACAAAAAACACGCGCCCGTTAACGCCAAACGGCCTTATGGGGTTTTTAACGTTAAGGTAGCTCTGGGTTTTCCAGTTGTCGCTAAACTGGTGCGTAAGCGTGGCGCGCGACTGCGCACTCTCTGAGGTGATGTTTACAAAGCCCACGCCTTCGCCGCCAAAACGCTCCTGCATGGCCGCACGAAGGTCTTTAACAATAAGGTCGCCATCGGTCATGGAGTCGCCAAAGTAGGCAATACGCACTTTGCCCTGTCCGGTATTTTCGAGCTGGAGGAGCTTATTGTAAAACGCGATAAGGTGCTGGTAACCCCTGTAGTCGTCAAATTTCTCGGCGGGGAATTTTACCCCATAGGTTTCCTTATAGGTAATCTTCGCGTTGTTAAGCGTGTCTTTTTTAGCAGCGGTATCGCCGGTTGCGTTGTCGGCTTCCATGGCTTCGAGCATCAGGCTGTCTACCGCCACGTTGTTGCCCTTAAGCGCGGTCTCGGGAAATATTTTATCGGGAAGGATTTGCATAAAGCCATACATCGCCCCTACCGATACCAGTATGATGATGTATGCCGAAAAGAAGTATGATTTGCCCTGGCTCACAGTCGTGTTTGTATAAATAATTACATGCGTTCCGGCACACCGATGCCCAATAACCCAAATGCCGATTTAATAACCTCGCCCACTTTTTTGCTCAGCTGTATGCGAAACACTTTCTCGTTATGTACCTCAGCACCCAGTACCGGCACGCTCTGGTAAAACGAATTGTATTCCTTAACCAGTTCGTATACATAGTTTGCCACCAGTGCCGGGCTGTGGCCCGCCGCGGCGTTTTGTATAACATCAGGAAACTGTGCTACAATTTTAAGCAGTTCTTTTTCTTTTTCGTGCAGGTTAACCTCTTCCACGCTTAAGGTAACCGACGTATCAAAATCCGCGCGGCGCAATAGCGACTGTATCCTTGCGTAGGTATATTGTATGAACGGCCCTGTGTTCCCCGCAAAATCTACCGACTCCTTAGGGTCAAACAGTATGCGTTTTTTAGGGTCAACTTTTAGTATGTAGTACTTTAACGCACCCAAGCCTATAATCTTATACAGGCGTGCTTTTTCTTCGTCGGAGTAGTCATCCAGCTTGCCCAGCTCTTCGGCTATGGCCTTAGCGGTGGCGGTCATTTCGTCCATCAGGTCGTCGGCATCTACCACGGTACCCTCACGGCTTTTCATTTTTCCCGAAGGAAGGTCTACCATGCCGTATGACAGGTGGTAGAGGTGGCTGGCCCAGTCATAACCCAGTTTTTTTAGGATAAGGAACAGCACCTTAAAGTGGTAGTCCTGTTCGTTGCCCACGGTATATACCATACCGCCCACATCAGGAAAATCTTTAACGCGCTGCACGGCGGTACCTAAATCCTGCGTAATGTATACCGAAGTACCATCGCTGCGCAAAACAAGTTTTTCGTCAAGGCCGTCAGGGGTAAGGTCTATCCAAACGCTGCCGTCCTCCTTTTGGTAGAACACGCCTTTTGCAAGGCCATCCTCTACTATATCTTTCCCTAATAAATAGGTATTGCTTTCGTAATAATTTTTATCGAAGTCTACACCAATGGATTCAAACGTAGCGTCGAAACCTTTGTATACCCAGCCGTTCATGGTTTCCCAAAGGGCCACAACCTCAGCATCGCCTGCTTCCCATTTGCGGAGCATGTCCTGCGCGGCAAGCATAATCTCGGCCTGTTTTTTTGCTTCTTCCTCGCTACCTCCGGCAGCAACAATAGCGCTGATTTCGTTTTTGTAAGCACGGTCAAACTCCACATAATATTTACCCACCAGCTTATCGCCTTTAAGGCCGCTGGTTTCGGGGGTTTCGCCATTGCCAAAGCGTTGCCACGCCAGCATGCTCTTACATATATGTATGCCACGGTCGTTAACCACCTGTGTTTTGTATACTTTAGTGCCTGATGCCTTTACTATCTGCGCTACCGAATAGCCCAGCAGCACATTACGCACGTGGCCCAGGTGCAGGGGCTTGTTGGTGTTTGGCGAAGCGTACTCCACCATTACCGCTTTGCCGTTTTCGTTTACCGGCACAAAGCCAAAGTTATCCCCGGCTTTCATCTCATTAAAAAAATTGATGTAATAGCTGTCGGCAATAACCAGGTTCAGGAAGCCTGCCACCACGTTAAACTTGCTTACAATACCGGCGTTATCCAGCAGGTACTGCCCTATTTTGTTGCCAAGTTCTACCGGGTTGCCCTTTATCAGCTTTAGCAGCGGGAAAATAACCATTGTAATATCGCCCTCAAAATCCTTACGGGTTGCCTGAAGCTCCACTTTTTCAAGGGTGATGCCAAACAGTTCCGTTGCCGCATTTTGTATGTGGTTGGTAATGATATGAGATAAAGCCATGGGTGTCTTGTTTTTTAAAGCGTGCAAAGATAATGATAAATTACCAAGGTAATAAGGGATAGCGTTTTAAAAAATTCGTTAAAGATTTGGCCCTACCCCAGCCTCTCCAGGGTGAGACAGCCAGCGGACGGGTACAGTCTCGCAATAACATATCGGCTTTTTATAGCTATCGGAAGAGATAGATTTATTGCTTAAAAATGAACCAATTACGATTTTTTCAAAAAAAACTGTAACAAACCCTGCTGCCCTTAGTCTTATAAGCATCATCAATCAGTATTTCCCTGCCGGGAGTTTTGACCGACAAAAGGCAGGTGCTAATTAAAAAACGTACAATGAAGATTAAACTGTTGCTTATGCTGCTGTTAGGAAGTGTCATGACTATTGCTGCCCAGACCCAGGGTAGTATTTCCGGAAAAATTACCGATAAAGCCTCTGGCCAGGCCCTCCCCTACGTAAGTATTGTGGTTAAAGATAACGGCACTACCGTAGCCAGCGATGTTGCTACCGACGATGGTAATTTTACCGTAAAAAACCTCCCCCTGAAAAGCTATAAGGTTGAAGTAGTATTTATGGGCTTTAAAACCCAGACCGTTACCGCGGCGCTTACCGCAGCCAGGCCATCGCTTAACCTGGGCACCATAGCCCTTACCGAAGAGGCAACCACGCTTGATACCGTAGAGATTATAAAAGAAACCAGCACCATAGAGCAAAAAATAGACCGCAAGGTAATAACCGTGGGCCGCGACCTTACCACCGCCGGTGCCACCGCCAGCGAGATTATGAACAATATACCATCGGTAAACGTAGACCAGGACGGTAACATATCGTTGCGTGGCAACCAGAATGTGCGCATCCTTATTGATGGCCGCCCCACTACCATGGATGCCGCTACATTGCTAAAGCAGATTCCCAGCACCTCGATAAAAAAGATAGAGCTGATAACCAGCCCCAGCGCCAAATATAACCCTGAAGGGATGAGTGGTATTATAAACATCATCCTGAACAAAAACGCTAACGACGGTTTTAACGGCAGCTTTAATGCCGGGCTTACCTTTGGCGAAACACCCAAGTACAATAACTCACTTGATATGAACTACCGCACAGGTAAGGTTAACTTTTTTGCTAATGCCGGCACTAACGGAGGCAAATATTTTAACGGTGGAAATATGCAGCGTTTTGATACCAATGCGCACACTCTCATAGATGTGGTTAACGACAATACCGGCTTCCTGGGTAAGGTAGGCATGGATTATTATATAAATGATTTCAATACACTCTCGGTATACACCAATCAAAACCAGGGCAGTGGCGATGCCTCTATACTAAGCAATATAACCTACCCGGCGGGCAGCCCCTTTGAAAACATCTACCAGGACAATAGCTTAAACGGCGACAACTATAACAACAGCTACAACCTGGCCTTCAAGCATAAGTTTAAAAAGGATGGCCATACACTGGATTTTGAAACTAACTATAATACAACCAAAGAAACCCAGAATGCCGATTATACCACTACAACCGGTACGGCCGCGCCTGTATTTTACAATGATGATGTGCTGGACAAAAACCAGAATATTACCGCTAACCTTGATTACGTTAACCCGCTGAACGATAAGAGTACGTTTGAGGCAGGCGCCGAGGCAAGGCTTATCCGCAGCGACAATGAGTATCAAACCACCCGTATCCTCGCGAATCCGGCGTTGCAAAACTCGGTATACAGCTATGATAACGACATTTATTCGGCGTATGCCACCTTCGGGCAAAAATTTAGCAAGTTCAGTTACCAGCTGGGGCTTCGCGCGGAGCATTTTAAGGCGTATGCCGACTTTAACAGGGGTGATAGTACCTTTGAAAACAAATATTTTACACTGTACCCGTCAGCATTCGCCTCGTATGCCATAAACGATAACAACACGGTACAGATAAGCTACAGCCGCCGTGTAGACCGCCCCAGCCTGCAGCAAACCAAGCCGGTACGGGAGTTTAGCACGCCACAGTTTACCTCGCTGGGCAACCAGAGGCTGGAGCCGCAGTTTACTAACTCGGTTGAGGCAAACTATACCCGGACACTGGGCAAAGGTTCTTCAATAACCGGCGGTGTGTTTTACAGGCTGATAGACAACCAGATAAACCGTGTTATTTACCCCGATGAAACCACACCCGATACCCAGGACCAGATTATGAGCTATGCTAACTTTGGCCACAATGACTCGTATGGCTTTGAGGTTTCGGCAAACTATAAAATAAATAAATGGTGGGATGTGCAGCCGGCCATCGACTTTAACAGCATCTCGCAGCAGGGTACTGTGGCGCAGCTTGCAGAGGGCTCTGATACCGACTTTGTGTTTGTAAACAAAACGGTAAATGCTAACGCGTTTAACGCCCGCCTTAACAGCAACTTTAGAGTAAACCAGCGCCTTAGCTTTTTGCTGTTTGGGTTTTACCGCGGCGGTGTAGACGGTGTGCAGAACAACAGCCACCCTATGTATAAAATAGACAGCGGCGCACGCTACACGCTGCTGGACAATAAGATGACCCTTAGCCTGCGCTTTAACGACATGTTTAAGAACATGCGCTATGGTTATGACAGTACCAACCCTTTCCCGCAGGAGGGCGAGTTCCGCTGGGAGAGCCGCACGGTATATTTTGGAATAAACTATATGTTTGGCGCCGGAAAAAACAGGGCCATGCAGCGCAGGCAGCGCGAAGACAACACCACACAGGGAAGCGGCGGCATGTTTTAAACCCCGCCCTACCCTGCCTTAACTCTGGCACTAACAATGCGTTTTCTCATATCAGATTTTTTAGGTTGTAAGCCCCGGCAATTGCCGGGGCTTACTTTTTTGACCTAACCACAAAAGAAAATTAGTTACAAACTATTAATATCGTGTTATTTGGCTAATTGCTAACAATTGTATAACGCTGATGCTGTTAACTTTACTCTACAACAAATAAACAGCTATACATTATGGACTCGATTAACAAACAACAGCCCGAAGACAATTTTAAAAACCTTGTGGGGCCTGAAGCGATTGAAAAGATAAAATCTTTGGCTAAAAAAGCAGGTTCGTGCTTTTTCTGCACCCAGATAACTACCGGTAAGGCATTTGAAACACGCCCTATGGGTGCCGAAGAAATTGACGAGGAAGGCAACTTCTGGTTTTTAAGTGCTAATGACTCCCATAAAAACGAAGAGCTAAATCGCGACCCATCGACTCAGTTACTGTTTCAGGGTGGCGCGCACAGTGATTTTCTTTCTCTTTATGGTTACACAACGATAAGTACTGATAAAGAAAAGATTAAAGAATTATGGGACCCGTTGATGAAAACCTGGTTTACTGAGGGTATCGACGACCCGCGCATTACCGTACTGCGCTTTACCCCTACTGAAGGCTACTACTGGGATACTAAACACGGTACAGCCGTTGCCTTTGCTAAAATGGTAACCGGCGCAATACTGGGCAAAACCCTTGATGACAGTATTGAAGGCGAAATAAGACCTTAAAAAGTTGAAAGTGAAAAGTTGAAAGTTTTGGCGCGGATATATCATTTGTGCCAAAACTTTTTATTTTTTACCCTTCCCTACCGGCGTTGCCCAGCAGGCGCAGCGCGAGGTCAATTTCTGTAAGCGATCTGTTTTCCGGCCTCTCTGAATCTTTTACCGCATTGAGAAAGTAGTAAAAATTAAACAGGCTGTAAAACTCGCTGCCATTGTAGCTGTATTCTGCTTTACCGGCGGTTTCATCTGCCGTGAAAAACTCCAGCTTACCGTTTAAACCAAAAGGCTTGGGCATATAAATTTCAACCGCATCGGCGTCGCAGTCTAACCGTTGCATTTTGCAAAAATCATCGTAGGTGTTGTCGTCGCTTTTAAAGTAGGTTATGAGTTCGGGTAGGGTCATTTATATTCAGTTTTATATGTCTGGAATTAATCAGCCTGCTTTAAGTCGTGAGCAACATTTGCAAAAACGGTAATGCTTTACCATAATCAAGTTCAGTATATTCAAGGCCCAGCGCTCTTAAATTGTGGTAATAAAGCTTATGGTTATTGTAATAATTTTTTTCCGATTGTATAAACCAGGCTCTACTACCCAGTTTTTCGGCTAAAAACCATTTTTCGAGCAGCCTCCCGGTACGCCCGTTACCGTCTTCAAAGGGGTGGATTTTTACAAAAACGAGATGCAGCATGGCAGCATAATAAAACACTTCGGCAAAAGATAAATTTTCATTCATAAGGATTTCTAAATCCTGATAAAATTTTTCCATTTCGCCCGGAACCATAGCAGGTTCGGCTGCTACATATTCTATTTTGCCATCATCAGTAATTACAAACATAGGCCCGTTCCTAAAGCGCCCCTGTTTCGTCGGGTGTAGTATATTCCTGGTAAGCAATGCGTGTGCCAATAATACATTATCTGCAGTTAGCGGATTTTCTGCGGCAAATTCATAGGCACTGTACAGGTCGTCAATCTTTTGGGTATAGTCCGGTTTGTAGTGCACACCCAAGCGTTTGTGTTTTATAAAGCTGTCCAAATCCATTTCCTCTCCTTCAATTTTAGATGAAAACACCGCCGAAACCGAGGTGTAAAAACTAAAGGTGCCGGTGCTTAGTTCGCTTTCCTGAAGGTTTTTAAAATGGCCTTCAGTAGCGGCATCAAATTGTTCTTTATACAATTGCAATAAGCTGCCCGGCAGTATCTGAAGGTTTTGTTCCATAAACCAAATATAAACAAAAAACAGCCACCCTTCGACACGCTCAGGATGACTGTTTTTTACCCGCAGCCTTTCAGCCACGGGTTATATTATGAGTGAGCAGCTATCATCTAGTATCTCACATCTAGCAATCTTTATTTAATCAGCTCAAAGCTCCTCTTTACAAACGCGGTAAGCTCCTCGCCTTTCAACAGGTTCTGGCTCAGTTTGGCAAGGTCAAGCGCCTGTTTAACCAGGGCTTCGCGCTGCGTAGCATCATCGGTAGTCAAAATACTGCCGGCAAGCGGGCTGTTAGTATTTACCACAAGGTTATACATATCGGGGAAGTTGCCCATACCAAACATACCGCCGCCGCCGCTCTGGCTCATCTCCTTCATACGGCGCATAAACTCCGGCTGCGTAATGCGGAACGGCGCGCTGTTGCTGTCCATGGCCTCCAGCTGTACCGTATAAGTTTGCTTCGGTACTATGGCTTCAATCTGGCCTTTCAGCGTGTCTTTTTCTTCATCACTCAGTTTACTCAGCTGCGCCTCGTCTTTATCAATAAGCTTGTCGATGTTCTCGGCATCCACACGGGCAAACGTAAGGTTATCGTTATCGGCCTCCAGCTTCTGGATTAGGTGACTTACAATAGGGCTGTCTAACAACAATACCTCATAACCTTTCTCGGTAGCCTCGGCAATATAGCCGTGCTGGGTGTCTTTGTTGCTCGCGTACAGCAATACCAGCTTGCCGTTTTTATCGGTCTGGGTTGCGGCAAGGTTTTCTTTAAGCTCATCAAGCGTAAAATATTTTCCGTCAACCGTAGGGTACAGCACAAACGCGCCAGCTTTCTCATAGAATTTAGGCTCGCTCAGCATACCATATTCCAGCACTATCTTGATGTCGTTCCACTTGGCTTCAAAATCCTCACGGTTTTCGCTGAAAAGCGACTTTAGTTTATCGGCAACCTTACGGGTAATGTAGTTGCTTATTTTTTTAACAGCGCCATCGGCCTGAAGGTAAGAGCGAGACACGTTAAGCGGAATATCCGGGCTGTCGATAACACCGCGCAGCATGGTAAGGAACTCGGGTACTATGCCCTCTACATTATCGGTAACAAATACCTGGTTTTGGTACAGTTGTATCTTGTCTTTCTGCACCTGCAGGTCGCCCGACAGTTTAGGAAAGTACAAGATACCGGTAAGGTTAAACGGGTAATCTACATTAAGGTGGATGTTAAACAGCGGCTCTTCAAACTGCGTAGGGTACAGCTCGTGGTAAAACGCTTTATAATCTTCGTCAGTAAGGTCTGCAGGCTGTTTTGTCCAGGCCGGTGTGGGGTTGTTTATGATGTTGTCTACTTCAACAGTTTCGGCTACATAATCATCGCCCGCGTCTTCCGGTTTAGGGAGGGTTTGCGTTTTAGTGCCAAATTTAATAGGCACCGGCATAAACTTGTTGTACTTGGTAAGCAATTCGCGAATGCGGTATTCTTCAAGGAACTCGGTGCTGTCTTCGGCAATGTGCAGGATAATCTCAGTGCCGCGGGTTGTTTTGTCCGATGGCTCCAGGGTAAACTCAGGGCTGCCGTCGCACACCCAGTGCACCGCCGGTTCGTCTTTGTATGATTTTGTAATAATCTCAACTTTCTCCGCAACCATAAAGGCAGAATAAAAGCCAAGCCCGAAATGGCCGATAATGCCTGAATCTTTGGCAGAGTCTTTATATTTTTCTAAAAACTCCTCCGCACCCGAAAATGCCACCTGGTTGATGTACTTTTCTACCTCTTCGCCTGTCATGCCAAGCCCCTGGTCGATAATGCGTAGTTGTTTAGCCTCCTTATCTACCTCAACCGATATTACCGGGTTGCCATATTCTACCGCAGCCTCTCCTATATTAGTAAGGTGCTTAAGCTTAAGGGTAGCATCGGTGGCGTTGCTTACCAGCTCACGTAAAAAGATTTCGTGGTCGCTGTATAAAAATTTCTTGATTAAGGGAAAGATGTTCTCTACCGAAACATTAATTTTTCCTGTTGTCATAGTATATGCTTTTTGTTTAATTGTATGATTTGCCTTATCCAGTCAAATAAGATACCAAAGCATATATAATGACAAATTGACACTACGGTATGTTAGGCACAAACCTCAATTGTTAAAGAAATATTTCTTTAAGAAAAGATTAATATGGTGCTCCCGCAAATTTCGGTATACTGATTTGTCTTTAAAATCAAATATTTTACACAAAAACTCCCTGTCTTATTAACGTAAACATAAATTTATTCCTGTTAATTTTTTGGCTTGGTTGTTGCTATTCTCCCTGTAAACGCTGTACCTTTATCCTGTTATATAATGTAAACTCATAATACTAAAACTCAAATTATACCATGAAAAAGTTATTATCCTTATGCCTTATGCTTGCAGTATTTGCATCGTGCGGTTCGTTAAACCAAAAATCTCAGGTAGCCCTTAAAGGAAACTGGGTTATAAGCAGTGTTACTTACCCAGGTTCTGAATACATAAAAGTAACTTCTTTTGACATTGCCGACTCGAAATGCCTTGAAGGCAGCAGCTGGAATTTTATTTCAAACAATAATAAAGGGAGCCTTACCTTAAACAGCATGGGATCCGGATGCCCAAGCTTTAGCAGCCCTATTGTATGGACTGTTACTAAGGATGGTACTTTTAACCTGAAAATTACCGACGGGCAAAAAGCCAAAAGGGTAACCGAAGGCTATATGCTTACCATGCAAAACCAAACCGAAACCTCTTTCCAACTGGTAGATAATATATCGGTAGGCGGTAAAACAGTAGCCGTTACTTACAACTTCAGCAAAATATAATAATCGAATAAAACAATAAATATTACGTTATGAGAAATTTAAAAATCATTGCCCTTACAGTAGCATTTGTGGGCAGTATAAGCATTAGCTTTACTTCATGCGAGGCAGCTAAAAACACAAATAACACCCAGCGTGGTGTGGCCATAGGCGCAGCATCGGGTGCCGTAATAGGCGGGGTACTGGGCAACAACCTTGGCAAAGGCGGTAATACAGCGCTGGGAGCCATTATAGGTGGTGTAGTAGGTGGAGCTGCCGGTGGCGTTATAGGCAACCGTATGGACAAACAGGCACAAAAAATAGAAACCGCCCTGCCGGGTGCAGAGGTAGAACGCGTAGGCGAAGGTATTAAACTTACCCTGGGCGAAAACTCGGTAAATTTTGACCTAAACAAGTCGACATTAACCCCTACCGCAAAAGCTAACCTTGATAAACTGGTACCGGTATTTAATGAATATCCTGATACTAATATAAACATATACGGCTATACCGATAGTTCTGGTTCAGATGAGTACAACCAAAAACTTAGTGAGCAAAGGGCCGCCAGCGTAATGAGTTACCTTAGCGGTAAGGGACTTAAATCTAGCAGGTTTGTAACCGCAGGTAAAGGGGAAGCTGATCCCATTGCAGACAACACTACCAAAGAAGGAATGGCAAAAAACAGGCGTGTAGAGTTTGCTATAACTGCCAATGAAAAAATGGTACATGATGCTGAGGCCGAAGCCCAAAAGCAATAACATATAACACCAAAAACAAGCAAGGCTGCCTCTATGAGTGCAGCCTTCTTTATTTTATACATTTTTTTTAATACATTTTTTACCGCCAGTCTGCGTTAGAACCATTAGGGCCAAAGTAAAATGTTATCCCCACCGATACATTTGCCAGTCCGCCTACAAAGCTTTTTACCCCGGTATAGCGGGAAAAGCCGTCAAAGTCCTTGTGCTGCGAAAAGTTCACAATATAAGCCACGTCAGCATGCAGGGCAATATTTTTTATAATATAATACTGTGGTGTAATACCTATTATAACATTTCCTATGCTGTCCACCTGGTCAATAGTAGACACCCCTACGGGTTTTATCCACGAGTAACCAAAACCCGCATGTGCCAGCAGGCCAAGGTTTCCCCTCATGTTTATTTCACGGCCCAGGTTATTTACAACATTAAATGACAAACGCCTGTAATCAGTGCCTATTTCCTGCTCGTAGCCTTCTTTATCTGTGCGAAACTGATCTGATCCAAAGTCAAATTTTACGCCCCAGTATTCTGTAATCATATAACGGAAACCAACATCAAAATGCGATAGCTGCGTTATACCCGGCTTGCCGGAAATACCTAAACCATAACCACCTTCAAATGAGTACTGGTCGTGGCTGTTTACCTGTGCAGCTATATTGCTTGCTACAAACATGAAAATAAATAAGATTTTTTTAGCCATGGCCAGTAATATTAAAAATTAAGTAAATATACTACAAAAACAGTTTCAGGCACTCATACCCTAAAACCGTAACCACAAAAGTTACGTATATATGGTTGTGGGATTGATTATTATGAAAAGGAAAAAATTTAAAATTTGTGTGTTTTATTTTATTGGTTAGGTTTTTAAGGGCGTAAGCATATTGTTTACGCCCTTATTTTATATATGCGGCGGGTTATACTGATTAATTGAATATTTTTGCAGGATAATAACTCAGGCATGCTTGCACTTAAAGATATTTCATTCGGTTATACCGAAACCACAATATTGCATAACATTACGTTTTCGGTTAAGTCCGGGCAAAACATTGCCGTTATTGGCGAAAGCGGCTGCGGTAAAAGCACGCTCCTTAAACTGATATATGGGCTGTATGATACCGATGCCGGGGCTATAACCTATAAAGGAGAAGCGGTAACGGGTCCTAAATACAACCTGGTGCCCGGCATGCCCTACATGAAATACCTGGCGCAGGACTTTGACCTGATGCCCTATACTACCGCTGCCGAAAACGTGGGGGCTTTTTTAAGCAACATTTACCAGGAACAAAAGCAGCAGCGCATACAGGAGCTGTTGCAGATTGTAGAGATGGAGGCCTTTGCCGACAGAAAAGTAAAATACCTGAGCGGTGGGCAGCAGCAGCGCATAGCACTGGCAAAAGTTTTAGCGCTGGAACCTGAAGTGTTGCTGCTCGACGAGCCCTTTAGCCATATAGACAACTTTAGGAAAAACGCGCTAAGGCGTAACCTTTTTGCCTACCTTAAAAGCAAAAATGTAACCGTGATTGTAGCTACGCACGACAGTACCGACGCACTCTCGTTTGCAGATGAAACCATAGTGCTAAAAAACGGGCGGGTAGTAGACAAAGGCCCAAGTAGGGAGTTGTACTACAAGCCGAAAGATAAATATGCGGCCTCTTTATTTGGTGAGGTTAATGAAATAAAACTGGAGCTGCTTACACTTACGCAAAATGCAGATGAAACCGTATTGCTGTACCCCCACCAACTTTTAGTAGCCGAAAACGGCCCGCTTACCGTTACCGTAAAGCAATGTTATTTTAAAGGCAGCCATTACCTGGTTAAGGCGGCGTTAGGCAGGCAGGTTATATTCTTTGACCATTATAAAGAGCTTCCGGCGAATGCCGAAGTAACGCTGGCTGTAAACAGGAATGCTTTTGGTTAATCAAATTTATCAAAAAGTTTAAAAAAGGGTTAATTTAAACAGTCAATTTTTAAGAATGTTTTAAATTTGGGTAGATAATTTTAAAAAATACAATTAATGTATCATTCAAAAATTTCCGGCCTGGGATATTATGTCCCGGAGAATGTGGTTACCAATGATGACCTGAGCCTGATAATGGAAACCAATGATGCCTGGATACAGGAACGCACGGGCATACAGGAGCGGAGGCATGTTATTAAAGGCGACGGCGACACTACCACAACCATGGGCGTTAAAGCTGCTAAAGCGGCCCTTGAGCGCGCCGGTATAGATAAGGATGATATCGACTTTATAATATTTGCTACCCTTAGCCCTGATTATTACTTTCCGGGGCCGGGCGTGCTGGTGCAGCGCGACCTGAGCATGGCCCGTACCGTGGGCGCGCTCGATGTGCGCAACCAGTGTTCGGGATTTTTATATGCCCTTTCGGTAGCAGACCAGTTTATAAAAACAGGCATGTACAAAAACATACTGGTTATAGGCTCTGAGCTTCACAGCACGGGGCTGGATATGACCACCAGGGGGCGCAATGTATCGGTTATCTTTGGTGATGGCGCCGGCGCTGCGGTACTTAGCCGCGAAGAAGACCTTACTAAAGGCATACTCTCTACCCACCTGCACAGCGAGGGCCAGTATGCCGAAGAGCTTAGCCTTACCGCACCCGGCATGGGCCGCCGCTGGGTAACAGACATTATTGCCGATAACGACCCTGACGATACTAGCTACTACCCCTATATGAACGGACAGTTTGTTTTTAAAAATGCTGTGCAGCGCCTTGCAGAGGTGGTTAGCGAAGGCCTGGCTGCAAACAAGCTTTCCGTAGCCGATATTGATATGCTTATCCCGCACCAGGCTAACCTAAGGATAGCGCAATTTATTCAACACAAATTTCAGCTGCCGGATGATAAGATTCACAACAACATTATGAAATACGGCAATACCACGGCGGCATCGGTGCCTATAGCATTAACCGAGGCCTTGGAACTGGGTAAAATCAAAGATGGTGACCTGGTGATACTGGCCGCCTTTGGCAGTGGCTTTACCTGGGGGAGCGCGGTGATACGGTGGTAGATTTTGATTGAAGATTTTAGATTTCAGATTTCAGATTGAGCTTCACTCATACCGCC
>NZ_JBKJHD010000022.1:0-60763 GCF_046613695.1 Flavobacterium sp. RHBU_24
TCCGGAGGCGTTCATATAATCAAAAATTCTTACTTCGTTTTCAACAGCCAGTTCCTAACCGAAACCTCCTCGTTAATAATACCGCGAAGGTCAGCTATCTTCACCCTGTCCTGCGCCATGGTATCGCGGTGGCGAATGGTTACCGTCTGGTCTTCCAGCGTCTGGTGGTCTACGGTAATGCAGAACGGCGTACCCAGCGCATCCTGGCGGCGGTAACGGCGGCCTACGGCATCCTTCTCGTCATACGCCACATTAAAGTCCCACTTGAGGTCTTCAATAATTTCGCGGGCAACATCCGGCAGGCCGTCCTTTTTAACCAGCGGCAGCACGGCAGCCTTGGTGGGCGCCAGCACACTCGGCAGGCTAAGCACGGTACGTACCGAACCATCTTCAAGGGTTTCTTCCTTAAGCGCAGTTGAGAATACCGCAAGGAACATACGGTCTAATCCTACCGACGTTTCTACCACATAAGGGGTATAGTTCTCGTTAAGCTCAGGGTCAAAATACTGTAGTTTCTTGCCGCTATACTGCTCGTGCGCCTTAAGGTCAAAATCAGTACGGCTATGGATACCCTCCAGCTCCTTAAAGCCAAACGGGAAGTTAAACTCAATATCGGCAGCGGCATTAGCATAATGCGCCAGCTTTTCATGGTCGTGGAAGCGGTAGTTCTTTTCACCAAGGCCAAGCGACAGGTGCCATTTTAGCCTCGTTTCTTTCCAGTAGTCATAGTATTTCATCTCTTCGCCGGGGCGTACAAAAAACTGCATCTCCATTTGTTCAAACTCCCGCATACGGAAGATGAACTGGCGCGCCACAATCTCGTTACGGAACGCCTTACCCGTTTGCGCAATACCAAACGGCACTTTCATCCTGCCACTTTTCTGCACGTTCAGGAAGTTCACAAAAATACCCTGTGCCGTTTCCGGGCGCAGGTACAGGTCCATGGCGTTAGCCGCCTCCGCACCCAACTTGGTGCCAAACATCAGGTTAAACTGGCGCACTTCGGTCCAGTTTTTAGAGCCGGTATCCGGATCGGCTATCTCCAATTCCTCAATAAGGGCTTTTACATCGGCCAGGTTTTCAGTTTCCAGGCTACGGGCCATGCGCTCCAGTATCTCCCTGTTTTTGGCAAGGTATTCCTTTACGCGGCCGTTAGTCGCCTTAAACTCCTCTTCGTTAAAGGCATCGCCATATTTAACGCGGGCCTTTTCTATTTCTTTTTGCGCTTTCTGGTATATTTTCTCGGCGTGGTCTTCAATCAGTACGTCGGCCCTAAAGCGTTTTTTGCTGTCTTTGTTGTCTATAAGCGGGTCGTTAAAGGCATCTACGTGTCCGGATGCTTTCCAGGTGGTAGGGTGCATAAAAATAGCGGCGTCTATGCCCACAATGTTTTCATGCATCTGCACCATGCTTTTCCACCAGTATTCGCGGATGTTCTTTTTTAACTCAGCACCGTTTTGCCCGTAGTCATATACAGCGCTTAACCCATCATAAATTTCGCTTGACTGGAATATAAAGCCATATTCCTTAGCGTGCGAAATAACATTCTTAAATTGATCGTCTTGTTTTGCCATGGTGCAAAAATAGGAAAAGAATGTTAATGTAGGAATTTGAAAATTTTAAAATGTAACAATTTGACTATTTCGAAATTTAAGGCTCAGGTAAAACTATTTCCCCTCAAAACTAACCATCCATTCAATGCCAAACTTATCCCTGAACATGCCGAAGTACGAACCCCAGGGGCTGTCGGCAATAGGCATCTCTACAGCACCGCCCGCAGAAAGGCCGTTAAAAAGTGTATCGGCTTCCGCTTTACTGGCTGCGGTTATCGAAATTTTACTGCGGTTTTCGTTTTCGTTAACCCGCCCTAAAATTTCGGGCACATCGCTCCCCATTAAGAAGCTTTCGCCGCCTACGGGCAGGGAAACATGCAAAATCTTGTTTTCTTCTTTTTCCGGCGCGGTATAGTCCGGGCTTGACAGGTCTTTAAAGCGGCTTAGCGCAGCAAACTCACCGCCAAATACCGATTTATAAAACATAAATGCTTCTTCGGCATTGCCGTTAAAGTGGATGTAAGGATTTAAATGTGCCATTGTAGATTTATAAAGTGTTTGCATAAAACTACAAAATATAAATAAAAAACCCGCCTTATATGAGGGGCGGGTTATACTTTTAAGTAAAATGAACTAAAATTATTCTACAGTATCCAGTATGTGTACTGTGTCTTTAGCAACAGTGCCAGAATTGTCCTGCAGTATTTCAATGCCCAATATTTCAAAAGGGCGTTGCAACAACAGGCCGTTAGCGTCAAGATAATCCATAACCAGTGTGTCAAAACTGTCTGGATGCAGCGAAATAGCTACACTGTCGGTAAGTTCATTATCAATAATGTAATTACGCATTGCGTCATAAGTAATTTTCTCCATATGTACTTTAGATTTTAGGTTAAGTAAAAATAAAGATTTGGCTGAATAAATTACTGTTAAAAATGTTAAATTTTATTAAATTAACAACTCATTTGTGTTTTAACAATTAAAACACAAATAATCTTGTTAAAATCTAACAAATTTAAAAGTAGGTATTTCTTAAAAAAATGCGGTTTTGGCAGAAGACTGTTATTAATCTATATTTTGATTATAGAATATTTATAAAATTAATTAGCATTACATCATTTTTTTATAAAATGACATTTGGGTCTAAGAATGTGATTTCTCATGCTATAAGCCCCTAATAATTAGTTGCTTCAATGTGTAGTATAAACTTTTTGAAGCTTATTTCTTACAAATTTTTAAAAGTGGTAAGATGTGTAGCGCCGGCCAGGAGGCATCCCCCTTAAAAAAACACCCGGAACTGATAAAAAAGTTTTGGTTTAATTCCTGAAATCGATAAGGCCGTCTGCTGTATTTCCGGTAGTGGGGGTACGGTTTACAGCCTTATCCCAGTCTGTTTCCGGATATTTTTTCTTAAATTCAGGCAGATCCCTGTTATAATAGTCGGCCACAAATATCCTTATATCGCCTTTCTTTATCAGGTCTACATAATCCAGTTCACCCATATAGGTAATTTCGCTTTTTTTAATTTCAAACGGTATGGCAAACTCCTTACTGCTGCTTACCGTACCGCTTGGCCCCAGGTGGTCCAGGTAGGCATATTGGTTAAAGGCATAATTGCCAGGTTCGCGCTCTATTATAAAAAGGTAACTTTTTTTGTTATTAAAATCGCCGTTAAACATGCTTTTCCCATCCGTTCTCCCACTAATTATAATTTTGCCGGCATTAGCTTTCTTAAATTTTTTATCGCCTGATGTGGCCTCATAAAAAAAGCGGTAAATATCATTTAGCGGTATATCGCCCTCAAAAGTAATAGTACCTATAGCAAGGCCTTTTTCCTGCGATGGGGCAAGCGTTACGGGTGCAGGTGCGGTTTGTTTAGATCCGCAGGTGGTTATAAGCAGGGCAAGTAATAATGTATATAGTGTTTTCATGGCAAACTGTTTTTTACAAAAATAAGATTTAATATGATAAACTCCACCGCATTAATTTTATTACGCAATACTGCTACTAACATTTTATAAATAAACTTGTTATATTTGATTTGAATTGAAAATCTGCATAATCTATGAAAAAATATTTATTACTTGGGCTGGTAACTTTTACATTAACCTCTTATACAGCGAATGATGAAGTTTACATTTGCGACAGCAAAGGGGCCAAACGTTACCACCTTGATAAAGCATGCACAGGTTTATCTCAGTGTAAAGCTGAGATAAAAAAAGTAACCCTGGAGGATGCCAAAAGTAGCGGTAAGACACTTTGTGGGTATGAAGATTAAACCTTAGGTAGGAGAGGGCGATGTAAAGCCAGCTAACTTTACCATTTCATTAGCTATCTATTAGCAAGTTGCTAACATACGTTTAAATATTTACGGGCTAACTTTGATTGCAAACAATTAAAAACACCTGTAGCTATGATTACGCAAATAAATGATGTACCTGATAACATAGTTGCTTTTCGTGCAGACGGAGAAGTAACTAAAGACGATTTTGTTATTGTAAGGAAAGAGGTAGACAGCCTTGTAGACCGTACAGGCAAACTAAATTACCTGCTGTATCTTGAAACTTCGCCTAAAGACTTTACCATTGGCGCCTGGCTTCAGGACGCGCTGCTGGGCCTGGAAAACATAACCAAGTGGAACCGTGCGGCTATTATAACCGATATAGAGGGTGTGCAGGCTTTTACCGATGGCTTTAGCAAAATAATGCCAGGCGAGTTTAGGGGCTTCCCTAAAGCAGATTATGCCCATGCGGTAGACTGGGTAAGCGAACGTACTGATGTTTAACCACTAAAAATTATTGAGATGGGAAATCATAAAGACCTGTTTAGTAAAGATGCCATTGATAAATTAAAGGAAATGGCCGAGGATATAAAAATGTGTATGTTTTGCACAGAACTTTCGGTAAGGCCGGTGCCCACAAGGCCTATGAGCGTACTGGAAGTGGATGATAAGGGCAACCTGTGGTTCCTGAGTTCTAAACAAAGCAACAAGAACTTTGAGATTCAACATGACGATGAGGTACAGCTTATTTTTGCGAAAAATGCCGATGCGCACTTCCTCTCTGTTTTTGGCAAGGCCATAATTTATACTGACAGGGGCCATGTAGAAGATGTGTGGACACCCATAGCAAAAACGTGGTTTGAAGAAGGCAAAAATGACCCGGATGCTACGGTGATAAAAGTGGAGCCATTAGATGCATACTACTGGGATACTAAAAGCGGTAAGATGATATCTATGATAAAATGGGCGCTGGGCGCCATTGTAGGCAGCAGTGTTGATGACAACAGCCTTGAAGGCAGGCTTCAGCCATAATACTATTCTACATTATATTTTATGAAAAAACTCCCTATTTCGGGAGTTTTTCTTGTTTATATTAAAATATCATATTATATGATTTCCATAAATCATTCTGAATTGCTTTGTTAACAGCAAAGTTATTGTTTAACCTCCGTGTGCCCTTCGTCATCGTGCACAATTCGCTTAGCATTGGTAACAGAGCCTGCATTTTTTTCTATCTCGCGCATTTCTACATATACGGCAAACTCCGAAGGCTCTATTTTTCGTCCCTTAAAAATAGCAAATGCACGGGTAAATTCGGCTCCAAAGTACAGTATGGCAGCCGTATAGTATATCCATAATAATATTACTATTATAGATCCCGCCGCGCCGTATGGAGACCCTGCTCCGGTAGAGGTAATATAAATACCTATAAGGTAACGGCCCAGTAAGAAAAGGCAGGCCGTAAAAAAGGCGCCTGCCTTAACATCGCGCCAGCGTATCTTGGCATCAGGAAGTACCTTAAATATTACGCCAAATAGTAGTGTTACCACCAGGAAGCTGATTGCAATATTAATAATATTAAATACAATAATTGTAAAATCGGGAAACCATTGCTTAAGCAGGTCGCTAAGGGTAACAACGGCACCGTTTACAATCAGCGAAACAATAAGTAAAAACCCCAGGCCTATTATTATCGAACCGCTCCTTAGGCGGTCTTTAATAAGCTTCAGCCAGCCTTTCTTCGGCTTGGCCTTTACCTTCCATATTATGTTGATGGAGTCCTGTATTTCGCCAAAAACAGTAGTAGCGCCGATAATAAGCGTAAGCACGCCTATAATAAGGGATAATGTTGTTTTACCCGAAAGTTCCAGGTTTTTTATAACCTGCTGTATCTGGGCAGCTGCATCATTGCCTATCAAATCCCGTATCTCAAAAAACACACGCCCTTCAATGGCGTCACGGCCAAAAAACGCACTGGCGAGTGATATAATCAGCAGCAGCATAGGCGCTAGTGAAAAAAGCGTATAGTACGACAGTGAGGCACTTAGCTTAAGGCCCTTATCGGCCATAAAACCGTTAAAGGTGTCTTTTAAAACGGTAAAACTGCTTTTTACAGTGGCTTTCCTGAAAACTTTCTTCATAACAATAGTATTGGGAGGAATTTTAATCGGATAAAGTTAAAGAACACATCAGTTAATCGCTACAATATTAACAATTCTATATAATGCCCTGCCGTTTTTAAACCCTTATTTTTAGGGTATTTTCATTAAATTAAAATATTCATAAAATATCTTAAAGCCGTGCCAATGCCTTTGTGTTTTACCGGTAATGTGCTAACTTTATAGGGCTTTTCTTAAGTATTAAAACGCGTTACTTAAACACCATAATTGTATGAAGATAGTAATAATAGGCGGCGGATTTGCCGGGGTTAACCTGGCAAACGAGCTGGCGGACAATAAAGATTTTGATATTACGCTTGTAGACAAAAATAACTATAATTTTTTCCCGCCGCTTATTTACCAGGTGGCTACCGCTTACCTTGAGCCATCGGCCATTAGCTACCCGTTCAGGAAATATTTCCGTGGAAAGGAAAATATCCATTTCCGCATGGGCGAGTTTATGATGGTAAAGCCGGATGAGAACATAGCGGTACTCCATAATGGCGAGTTGCCGTATGATGTGCTGGTGTTTGCCACCGGTGCCGAAACCAATTACTTTGGTATGGAAAATGTAAAAAAGAACGCCATACCCATGAAAACGCTTAACGACGCTATAGAAATGCGCAATAAGCTGCTGCAGCGCCTTGAAAAAGCTACGCTTCATAAAAACAGCCGTGAGCGGCGCAAATATATGAATATCGTGGTGGCAGGAGGCGGCCCTACCGGGGTAGAGGTTTCGGGTATGTTTGCCGAAATGCGCCGGGGCGTGCTGCGCAAAGAATATCCTGAGCTGGCCACAAGCGCAAGCAATGTATACCTTGTAGATGGGGGTGACGCGCTGCTGGCGCCGATGAGTGAACAAAGCCAGAAAGATACCTATGAAGCCCTTACAAAACTTGGCGTAGTAATAAAGCTGAATGCCCGTGTAACAGATTTTGTTGACGATACCGTATACCTGAGCAATGGTGAAACCATACAATCTAAGAACCTGATATGGGCGGCGGGGGTTTCCTGCCATATTTTTGCGGGTTTGCCGCCCGAAAGCTATGGAAGGGGAAAACGCATGATAGTAGACGGCACCAATAAGGTTATAAATACTGCTAATATTTATTCGATAGGGGATACCTGTTATATGGAAGCCGATACTGATTTTCCGCAGGGGCATCCGCAGGTGGCGCAGGTGGCCATACAGCAGGGCAGGCACCTGGCAAAGAACTTTAAAAATATTATAGAGGGCCAACCATTAGTTAACTTTAAATATAAAGATAAAGGCTCTATGGCCATTATTGGCAAAAATAAGGCCGTGGTAGACTTACCCAAGCCCAAGCTGCATTTTAAGGGGTTTATTGCCTGGCTGGCGTGGCTGTTTATCCACCTTATATCGCTAATAACCTACCGCAACCGCCTTACCACATTCTGGAACTGGATGGTGTCTTACTTTTCTATGGACCAGCCGCTGCGCATGATAATCCGTCCCGAAAAGCGGAACAGGCAGGTGCCGGAGGCAATTAAGGTAACACAATTAAAATAAAAGCAGAGATAGCTGCTTTTATTTTAATTGTGTTGTTTAGTTACAAATTACACATCCTTCTGCTTGGGAATAATTTCCATTAATACACCACGTTTTAAATGAAACGGCATACGGATTCTTCTTTCCCCCAGATTTTAATTTTATTTCCTTAATTAAATTGTTTGCGTCTTGTAAACCTGTATCTACCGGTATTACCGTTCGGTACCACTTGCCTTTTTTATATGTTTTAATATTATACTTGTATTTATCTTTCCATATATGTGCTTCATGATCGGCTTCAGACTTTTTATCATCCGCACTAATTATTACAAGATAACTTCCGTTATCCGTAATATTATTGTTTACAAGTATTTGTTCTTTTTCAAACAGTTTCTGCTGTGCTTTTTTAATTTCCATTTGGTTAAGCGGCGCAGTTTTAGTGTCAATACCTTTGCTGGTTTTGTCAATTAGTTGTAAAGCATCTTTTTTATTTACCAGATGGTTCTTGTACGACATCCACCCTTTTTTTAAATCTCCTTCGGGAGTTACGTAACAAAAAAATTCGCATAAGTTTATTTTATTGTCAATGGTGGTGGTATCAACCACATACGGAATATACTTATCAAATGCTGCCATTTCATTTTTATCATAATCCCTTTCCTTAAACTGGTCGCTAATTGCAACAGTTACTGTTGATAAGATAACACTAACTATTACATACTTAGATATGTCAGTTATTTTATCAATTTTTTTCATTTCGTTTTCAGCGTTAGGTTGTGTAGTATCTATTTCACCTATCTTCCTTATTATAACTACAAAGGCAATCATTGCTACTAAAATTATAATTCCGTAAAACAATAGCGAGAGTGAGGCTGTATTTTCCATTTATTTTTTATTTTTAGTAAAGCTACTCTACAGTATGTTAAAAAAAAATCCCCAACAATGGGGATTTTTATGCTATTGTTTTAGCTGTCAAAGCCTTACATGAATTTTTGTTTTAATCAGCTTTTCTGTAATTTCTGATAAGTAGCATAAACGCGGCTATGCCTAATAAACTGATGCCTCCATAAAGTAAAAGCGAGAGTGTTTCTGTAGTTTCCATGATGTTGTTTGTTTTAACAAATCTACATCACATTTATAAAGCAAAAAATCCCCATCACTGGGGATTTTTATAATTTGCCGCACCATAATTTTTGCCATTTATCATAGCTTGTGCGAGATGCCTATAAAAAAGCCATTACTGTCGTGCGACGGGTTTCTCTCCACACCTTTTGAATTGCCATTTGATATATGGATATGCCGGATGCCAAACAGTAGGGCTGTAGATTTTGTAACATTAATTTCAGAACCAATCCCATACTTTGTTATGCCGTTAAATTTTGTACCCAGCCTCGCATCATTTTCAGTTGGCTGTGGAAACTCCTCTGCAAGCCATATAAATCCGCCGCCCGATTCAAAATATAGTCTTGCCTTTTGCCTGTTTATCATGTAAAAACGGGCAAATGGCCTCAGGGCAAACCCCGTTGTGTTATTGTAGTTGTCGCGGGGAACAACTATATCAAATTCAATACCCACAGACATCCACTTGCGAAGTTCAAAATTAATACCTGTGTTATTTTGAGGCAAAAATGTGCCCGGATATTTATAACCCCAGGACATACCGGTTTCATTATAAAAGGAAATTCTTCTGGCAAGGGTAGTGTCTTTCTTAGTAAGTAGCAGGCAGGTTCCCACTGCTACAGCAGGTAGCAGGAAGCCCATAGAGGTGTGCAGTTTTACAGGCTCAAAACCTAAAGGGTTGTTATACCATGTGTCTTCAACGGCATATTGGGCCTGTGCGTTAATACAAACTAAAAGCAGCAGTAGCACACCGTTTATTGATAATTTATGTTTCATAATTTTTCTGCAAAATTATGCAACATGCATTCAGGCACATTAATAGATGAACATAAAGAGTGTCAAACGGACAATTAAGCCTTTGAATAGTACAACTATATAACCGGCGGATTAAATTTATGGCTGCAATGCCAATAAATTTAAAAAGGATAGCCTATAGCCAGGTTAAATACCAAATTCTCTCTGCGCCAGCCTGAACTGCCAAAGTTGATGTCATCCATTACCCATTTTTCGCCGTCGGGCAGCCAGGGTTTGCGCAGCGGGAACGCAAGGTCTGTGCGTAATATCAGGAAATTGAAATCAAAGCGTAAACCGGCGCCTGTACCTACCGCCAGATCGTTCATAAATTTACTGCTAAATTGAGCACCCGGCCTGTCTTCATCCTTATTATACAGCCAGATGTTACCTACATCTACAAACACGGCCCCTTTTAAAAAACGGTACAGTTGCGTGCGGTATTCGGTATTCAGCTCCAGCTTAAGGTCGCCACTCTCGTCTGGCAAAAAGCCGGTAGTCGTATTATTTTCGGTACGGTAATCATAGCTGCCCGGCCCTATAGACCGTGCCCGGAACGCCCGTATACTGTTAACCCCGCCTATAAAAAACTGCCGCACATAGGGCAGCGAGGCAGAATTGCCATAAGGTACCCCTATGCCTATATTGATACGGCTCGCTATCTGCGAATTTTCGTTAAGCTTAAGGTAATACCTAAAGTCCTGTTCGGTTTTTGCAAACTGGCTAAACGGCACATTAAGGATGCTTTTTTCGTTTCCACCTTTTACATCGGCACCCATAACCAGGCCGGTTAGCGTTCCTGCAAGTTCCAGTGAGCCTTTGTAATAAAATGTATGCTTACGCTGCCTGCGCATCGTGTTAGTATAGGTATAGCTGTAGGTGGGGCCAAAAATAAGCTGCTTGTCGATCACTTTTTGCAGGGCAGGGTTAGGGGGCACGCCGTCGTAACCACTTATCTGCCTGTAATATTCGTCGGTAACGCTGGCAGGGCTTATGTAATTGATGTCAGATACATACAGCTCGTGCTCAGAATATACCGTATGTTTCCAAAGGTAGCCATACTGCGCCCGGAATGAATTAAGCGCATACAGCTTAATGCGTTTTTGGTATTCGTAGCTTAGCAACGCCTTGGTACGCGGCACATAAGCGCTGCTGTCCTTAACTTTAAAAGGTGTAATGAAACGCGGCCATATAAGGCTGGTTTCACCGCCCACACGGTACACATTATACCCTTTGTTCTGGCCCGACACCTGTACCTCAAGCCCGCCAAATACCTTTGCTGTTAAAAGTTCCGCGGCACGGAAGGTATTGCGGTTGCGCCAGTTAACGCTCACTTCAGAGCCGTTGTAGTTAGCGGAGTTGGTTTTACCCAAAGTTTCTATCCGGATTGATTTTTTTGGGAGCGGTGTAAAGTAATAATAAGCATCCAGCGTATTTTTAAGGGAATCAGAAGCGTGGAACTCGTTTTTTACAAATTTAAAAGTGCCGAGGTTAATAAGCCGGTTAAGCGACAGGTTATGGTCGCGCCTGCTGTAAATATCCCCTTTGTGGAAAAACAGCGTGCGGTCGTAAATGATAGGGCGAAACGTGTGTGCTGAATCTATAATTGTAAAATCCTTATACTTTACAACGGCATCCGGTGCAACGCGTATGCTGTCCTGGTTATTGGCAAGCGAATAGTTAGGGTAAATAATAATAGTGTCTATCTTATAAATATTCCTGGCTTCTTCCGGAGTATCCTCTTTTACAATAAGCTTAATGTCTGCCTGGTAGTTACCCACGGTACTATCTGTACGCGCCAGTATATAGTCAGGTTTAAAGTAATAAAAGCCACGGTTTTTTATACGGTCGTCTATACGCTCGCGCTCGGCTTTTATGGTAGCGAGGTCATACGGCTCACCTGGCTTCAGCAGCGTACGCCTTTTCGTCCGGCCAATGGCTTTTTCAAGCGGGCTGCCGGTACTGTCAGGAAATATCACATTCCTGATTTTAAACTGCTTGCCGGTAGTGACTGTATATAATGCCTTTGCCCTACGGTTACGCGACGTGGAGTCAGCTGAAGTCCTGGTTTTAAAAAAGCCTTTGTTCTCGCTATAGTTTTGCAGTATGTCGGCATTATAGTCAAGGTCTACCTGGCTAAACAACACTGGCGGTTCGCCCACCTTGGTACGCAGCCAGTGCTTAAAGCCACGGTCTTTTTTAGGCTCGCCCGCTATGTTATAAATATATAGCTTAAAACGGAGGCCAAAAAGGTTGCTGTTTGGCTTTGGCCGTAATAAAGGCTTAAGTTCCTTTTCCAGCGCCTTACGGTCTTTTTTGTCCATAAGCGTGTCTTTAACGGTTACCTCACCCCCTGTATAGAGCAGGTCGCCCTCGGGCAGGTATTTAGTATTACTGCATGCCATGGCCACTAATGCCGCAGTAAGTAATAGTATATAATTATTTATTTTCTTTCTCATCTTCATCGTTAGTGCTGTTAGGCGGTAAAGCTTCTTTGGCAGCTTTTTTTTGTTCCTCTTCGGTTTTTTCTTTTTTACGTTCTTCTCTTTCCCGCTGTTTACGTGCGCGCTCGCGCTGCTTCATCTTTTTCTCTTCCTCACTACGGTGAAACAGCTCACGGAACTTGTTATAGTCCATTGTAATAATAAACGCCACGCCGGTTTCTATAACCTGGCCTTGCAATGCTACCTGGTATTCGTTTTTACGGTAGGCACGCACCAGATAACGGCCATCGGCGGTAAGCTGGTAGTCTAACGATACATCTCCTGCTATGTTAGTGCTTTGCGCATTAGCCTGCTGCGGGCCCTCAAGCCCAAAGCTGCTGCCCACGGTAACTTTAAGCCGTTCGTCAAACAACTGTTTAGATACCCCCACATTAAGGTCAGTACGGTTTTGCTGAACCCCTGTGGTATAGTCGTCGGTGCTTTCAAGGTCAAAATTAAGCTCAACACCCTTAATCAGGTCAGAAGCCAGGTTATTAAGCTGCTGCGAAAGGATCTTGCTTACACTCTGCCGAGCAATCGATTCTGTACTTGTGCCCCCTGCTTCGCTTGCAAACGGGTTTTCGCCGATAAACCTGTTTAGTAACAAGAGCGCCAACACCTGCTTGTTAAGCTCGCTGGGCTGCTGGCGTATCTGGTCGAGCTTTGCATTTGTAGTACTTATTATGGCCGGGTCTACACTATAATTCCCTTCAGGGATTTGTATGTCAAATGTTATTTCGGGCCTTAGTAGTTCGCCATTCATTTTAAGGAGCGTATTTACAGGTATCTTTTGCTTATATGTATTTAATTTTAATGGAGATGAGCCGCCCAGCTGGTCCATAACCAGGTCTATAGGCGATGTCTCGGTTTTGTAAATGGCAGTGATGCCTACAGTGGCCTGGGTAGGTTCGCCCGTCCATAAAATATAACTGCCCGGTTCGATGTCAAATTTGCGTTTAATAAAGTTAAAGCTCATTTGGTACGAACCTTCGGTAAACTCATAACGCCCTGTAAGGGTTGTTTTGCCAGACGGGTCTATACCGCCACTTAGCTGGGCTTCGCCCTTAAGCTCAAGGAAATCGCCGTTACCTTTATCTACAATAACATTAAGTGTTGCCTCCTTTACAATTTCTATATTTACCGCTACATTTATACCGGCCATTGCCGTTTTATTAACGGTTTCTTCAATCTTAAGGCGCTGCATGGCCTCAATATTATCTTCATCTACAAACTCTACCACACCTTCACGGTCTGCAATCGAGGGGTCCTGCTGCGGCAGTACTACGGTAAAGTTTGTATCTTCGTTTATACGCAGGTCGCCGTCTACCACCGGGGCCGCCAGCGTGCCTTTTATATTAAGGGCGGCATCTAAATACAGGTCTCCGTAATAAAAATCATTATCTTTTGCCTTACTGTTTACCGCCCTGAAGTTTTCGGCATTAACCGTCATGTTAAACCCAAACTCCTTATAATCGGTAGTAGCAATAGCGCCGTTTATGGTAAGTACGTTGTTCTTGTCGTCTTCAATCTTAAAGTTGTCCATTTCAATACCGGCATCCGTAAATCGGATGTTATCGTTAATACCTTTATAAAGTGCATTAAGCTGGGTAACGCGGAAGCTTACATCATTAAATTTAAGGTCGCCGTTAACATTAGGGTCGGTAGCCGTTCCCGTTACTTTAAAATCGCCCGACAGGAATCCGTCGGCATCTTTAAGCGCGCCAAAGGTAAGCGCCTGCAGGCTGGCCATGTTTAGCTTTTGCATGTCAAGGTCCATGTCAAAGCTGCTGCTTGCTGTATTATAATTACCACTAAGCTTTACATCATTAACCTGCCCGGTTATGGCTACATCGGCAGTAAAGGTATTGGCTATGGCATTGTTTACATTTATTTTGATGTTGCCCACGGTGTCTTTTGCCACGGCAAAATCGGTAATGTCCAACTGCGATTCAAATACCGGGGTAGTAGTCAGGTTTTTTACTTTAGCCGTACCATTTATGGTGCCTTTAAATTTGGTTTCTTCTTTCTGTATGGCATTGGTAAGGGTTTCTATCCGGAAATTATCCAGACTAACATCCAGCGGTGCGTTAGGGCTTTCTGATTCGGACTGTATTTTAACCGAACCACCGTCGTTGCTCAGCTCAAAGTTATTGGCATAAATGCCGCCTTTGCCAAAACGTATTAGGTTATCTTCAACCACCTGCCAATTGTCATAATTAAGCATCAGCCCGTCAGGGTTGAGCACCAGCTCTGTATTGCCGTCTTTTTGCTGAAGCTTACCGGCAAGCAGGTATTGCTGTTTTTTCTTCTGGTCGTCTATTTCCAGCCTGTAATTCACAACATTGTTTTTTACATCGCCCCCGATTGTTGTTTCCCCCAGCTTAAACTGCCCGCTTTCTATGCCGTCTACCCGTACATTGTAAACCAATGCAGTATCTGTAGTGGTAATGTTTACCGCTGCACCCGATAGCGTGTTAGCGCCGTACACCACCCGCGGAATGGTTGCGTTTACCTTCAGGCTGTCGTTAGCGCTGTTGTAATTGCCCAGTATCCTTATAGGTTCCAGCCTTGTAATTTCGGAAATAATCTGGCTTATTATAGGGTCATTATCTACATTAAGGTAAAAGGCTATCTGCTGCGGGTCTTCCGGTTTTTCAAGCGGCTGTACGCCGGTGTTGTAGTATTTGGAAATAGTATATTTCAATGCTGCAGGAAGCTGCGATATTTTGTAATGCCCCTTGGCGCGCCCGTTTATAAACTGTGACCTGATGCCAATGTTTGTGGTATCTGCCGTGGTAACCGCCGCTATTTTAATGGAATCCAGCGCATATTCCCCTCCTTCGTTAGCAAACATAAAGTGGTGTATGGCAATCTTCCCGTTAAGGTTGTCGGGGTTGGCATCGTCAATATCGCCGTCAATATTGCCACGCATTTTTAACGGCCCCGCGTGAAGGTTCAGTTTATCAAGGTCGGCTATGTCTATATTCAAGTGGATTTTCCCTTTCGGAAGTTTCCCTTTAAAGCCTCCCTCGGCAGTAAGGTCAAAATCAAGGTTAGGGTCGTTCATATTGGCCACGGCCTTAAATGCGCCCTTATTAATGTTACCGTCTATTTGTAAATTGCGGTAGGTATAACGGTTGTACTCCGCCTTAGCTACAGTACCTTTTAGCGAAGCTGTAGCGGTTTGCGGGTTAAGCCCGGCGCCTTTAACCCTGGCGTTTAGCGTTATGTGCCCTATAGAGTCGTTTTTTATCAGGCTGCCAAGGTCAAAGTTGGCCACGTCAACATCGGCATCATAGGTTTCGCGCCCTTTATGGGTTTGGTCAAACGTTGCTTTTATCCTGGCATTGCCATAACTGCTGCCCAGGTTCATGTTAGTACGGAACTTATTGATGCTGCCCGTAAAACTGCCTTTTAATGCTATGGTATTCGGTATCTGTATATTCGCAGGGAGCGTACCCGGTGGGAGCAGGCTGTTAATGTCCTTAGCCGTAGAGCGAAACTCCCGTATATTGAGGTCAAAGTAAGCATTCTTTGCATCAGGGAGGCCCTTAATCCGTCCGCTGGCGGCGATTACCGTCCGCCCTATACCACGCAGTTCGAGGTTGGTAATACGCAGGTCATCCACAGTACCCTGTACTTCACTGTCAATAAATATACTTCCGTCAGGATTGCCTTTAAAAGGGGTGGTATTGGCCAGTTGCGGTGCAAACAGCAATACGTCTTTAAAGCCCACCTGGCTGTTATCAAGGTTGGCATCCAAAGTAAGGCTGGCAATATCCTTTTGAACGGCCGCAAGTGAAGGGTAGCTTACTATAATTTTATCCCTAAGCAGGGTTTGAGGTGTTTCAAGGTATAGGTTTTCCAGCTTTGCGCCTTTGTTCCCGTAAAAGAAGGTGGTGCGCAACTCCTGTATATCAACGCCGCTATTATCCTTAACGGTAAATTTATCGATGCTGCCCGAAATAGTGTCCTGCCCGTAAGAAAAATCTTTAGCCTCAAGGTTAAGATTAGTAATATCAAGGTGCCTGTAGTCTATGCCTTTAGCCACAGGGGCGCTGTTCTGGTCGTCAAATTTAAAGGCGACATCTTTAATATCGGTGTTGGCCAACTTAAATTTCCACTGTGCTTTTTGTACTGCGGCGCTCTGCTCCGGTAGTTTTTCCTGTGCCTGTTTTTCGGCTTTGCTAAAAGCCAGCTGGCCTTTAAGGTTGTCAATCTCAAGATTTTTCAGGTCTATCAATTGTGTTTTTAGGTTTACCTCATTTACCCTGGCATATAATTTTTTAAGGGTAAGGCCGGTATCAAGGTTACTGCCTTCATTATCATAGCCTACGTCAATATCGGCCAGGTTTATTTCCCCAAGTTTCAATCTAAGATTGGGTTTCTTACTGGCTTCTTCGGCGGCTTTTTGTGTGGTTTGTGCAATCTCATCTACCATGCTTTGCTTAAAGCGCACGGTAACACCGTCTAAGTTAATTTTCGGAATATCAAAATTGAGCTTGTCAAGGTCAAATTCTTTAAATTGAGTGTCGAAATGCCTGATGTTTGCAGTAAGGTAATTGCCCGTTATATCGTCGTCATATTTAACCCGAACCCGGTCAAGGTTTATTTTGTTTACCGATATCACCATCGGAGTGCTTGCGGTGGTATCTTTTGGCTTACCGCTGTCAAAAGCTTTTATGATGTAGTCAAAGTTAAAAACACCATCTTTATTACGCTGTATTTTGCCGGTAATGCCTTCAAGGTCTACGCTGTTTATTTCAAGTTCATTATCCATCAGCTTAAAAAGGCTGATGTCTACCGCCAGGCGCCTGCCGGATAGCAGCGTGTCGCCGCTCTGGTCTTCAAAATACACATCTTTAAGCAGTACTTTTTTGGGCAGGCCTATCTCAATACGGCCTATACGTACTTCGGTGCCTATTTTATTTTCGAGGTAGGTTACAGCCTTGTCCTTTACAATATTTTGTACGTAAGGCACTTGTAGCAGCCCTACAATTATCAATAAAAGGGCAATGATGCTGCCTACCGTCCACAGCAGTATTTTGAGGCCTTTTTTCAGGTATTTTTTTACTTTGGTATTCTTCTCATTCATCTGCCTAAAAATAACCATTTAAAGGCGGAAGAGTTTTAAAGTTTTGCTAAAAAAACTTATAATATTGTAAGTTATTTCAGCGTTTTAAATCCTGAACGAAAAGCCAACGGTTTCAAAAAAACGATGGTAACGGCTGTGTGCGGTTAATTCGTAGCCGCCCGCCAGGTCAAGCTGCATGTCTTTACCGATGAGTATTTTAAATCCGCCGTCTGCCCAGTTGTCGGTGCGGGCGTGTCCGGCCATAAAGCCATACAATTCTATAAATGTGCTTAATTTTTCAGTTAGGCTATATTCGGGCGAAATGGTATATTCATAACCCGGTTCAGTATGCTCGCCATCCCATTGCATATCAAAGTTATACCCTATGCCAAAAGCATCCGAAACCGTATTCTGAAAGAGCAGCTGTATCTGCGGCGCAAGGTACTTTTGCTTATATTGTTTTGAGGCTACATCAGGCAATGTCATCTCCCCTATAACAGAAGCTTTGGGCAGGATGCCTTTTTCTTCCCAAAGGCTTACTTTACAGCCTACTCCCACAGGTTCAAACCCTGTAGCGGTGCTGTCCGGAGTTTTGGTATACACCAGGTTGGTTGTCAGGCGCACCTCAAGTTTTTCATTAATGCCAAATTTAGACAGTGCCGTGGGCAACATCATTTCGTATGCACCTTTTTCTGTTTTGGTGTGCATAAAGCCGTTCTCCATCTGGAAGCGCCCGGCAGGTACAATATCAGCACACTCGGTCTGGTCCGGCCGGTCGGTTTTAATTTCATTATCCTGGGCAAACGCGGGGAGGCTTACGGCAAGTAATAGATAGAGATAGTGTTTCATAGCTCATGGTTAAGAAGTTAAAGCTACCATTATCAAAACAGTTTTTATTTAAAGTTATGTGAAAGTTCCGGTGTTCAGTGATCAGTAGACAGTTGCCGCCTGACAAATCAACTGACCACTGTTTACACATCAAACCCGTCAACTTCCCTCACTTCCCCCGGCTGTAAATCTCCCAAATAAATGTTACCCACACGCACACGCACCAACCGCAGTGTAGGAAAGCCTACCGCGCTGGTCATCTTACGCACCTGCCGGAATTTACCCTCTGTTACCGTAATGCTCACCCAACTTGTAGGCCCGTGGCGCTCATCGCGAATTTTACGGGAGCGTTCAGGCAGGGCAGGAGGGGTTTCGAGTTTGAATGCGGTGCAGGGCAGGGTGGTATATTTCGTGCCTTTAAAGCCTATTTCTACACCTGTTTGCAGTTGCGCTATGGCTGCCGCGGTTATATGCCCGTCTACCTGGGCATAGTATTCTTTCTCTACCTTTTTACTACGCACCACTTCACTCATCATGCCATCGGTAGTGAGGAGGAGCAGGCCTTCGCTGTCCTCGTCGAGGCGGCCTATAGCCATTGTGCCTTCGGCAAAATCATGGAGTTCGCCCAGTAGTTTCTTGTTACGCTTGAGGTTGTAGGTAAACTGGCTCAGGTAGCCCCAGGGTTTATAGATGAGGTAATGGTGGTGCAGGCTCATGGATGTTTTTGTAAAAGCAGTGCAAGATAGCGATTTAAAATTTTTTATAACTTTATAAAAAATTCAGTGTATGGATACCAAAATTTTGATAGCCAAAGCCGCCTTGCAGTTAAGCAAACCGGTTAGCGAAGTTTTTGAAGCCGTGGTAGACCACCACATAATGAGTAATTATTTTATCTCACAAAGCAATGGCAGGATGGAAGAAGGTACAACCGTGCAATGGAGTTTCCCGGAATTTGAAGGGAAATTTCCTGTGAGGATAGGGGAGGTGTTAAAGGATGCGCTCGTGGTCTTTTACTGGGAAGTACAGGGTAAGGAGCATGAAGTGCGTATCGTTTTTAAGCATTATAAAGATACTACTGTGGTAAAAATTACCGAAAGCGGCGAACCCATAACCGACGCGGGAATTGACTGGGTAGTAGGGAACACCGAAGGCTGGAGCAGCTTTTTGCTGTGCATGAAAGCCTGGTTAGAATACGGTGTGAGATTGCGTACCGGCAGTTACGACTGGCGCTTTGATGCCGGTGCTAAAATTTAATTATCAGAAATTAGCGAAATTTTGGGGCTAAGCGATTACTCTAAAAAGTCGATAAAGGTCAACCCAAACACCACGCCGTCGCCACGGAAGCCGCCCTGGTAGGAGCATATATAGTCAAAACGCAATAACCTGAATTTACCCCAGCCTACATTATCAAGGCCGATTGTAAACTCCGCATAAGGCTTGTTTTCCGGCGTGGCAAGGTAGTGCGCACCGGCAACCAGGTAATACTCCAGCTTATTAAATAACGGAACCGAATTTGTAATATACCCATTAAAATGATGCTCCAGGTGGGCTTCAAAATACCGGTCGTTGGTGCTGTGTGTATAGTAGGGAAGCAGGTTAAACACATTAAGGTAACGCTCAGAGCGTCCCACGTGGGTTTCGTTACCGTTAAAATGCCTCCAGTCAGGAAAAGCTACAGTACCACTATTAAAAAAACTACCTGCCCTAAAGGCCGTGCCAAGCGTGCCCCCGCTGCCAAACGACAGGTCATACAGCACCTTAGCCGAAACATGATTAAACTCGTAGTCTTTAATGCTGCTGGCAAATCCTTTTTCATATTTTAAGAACAGCAGCGGATATTTGTCATTCGTTATGGTTTCGCGCCCGTCGGGACGGGTGCGGTAGGTTTGCCCAAAGCTAACCTTTGCCATGAGCGATGCCTTGACCATGTTGTGCCTTTCAAACGCAGGGGTGTCAAAATCCCACGGCAGCCGTGGGTTGTTTGAGGTGTACGGGTGATAAATGTCTTTAAGCGTGCTGAAATTGGTATTGTTGCGCAAAGCATGGCGGCGGGTATATTCTACACTGCCATACAGGTAGAGCCCGTTAAGTACTTCTTCCTCATACTTTAGCCTTGCAAATGCATTATCATACAGCTTCATATAGTTATCCCTGAAAAACAGGGTACTGACACTGTTTACTATTTTATTAATGGGCTTTTCGGGGTTGTATTGTTCTATGCTGCTGCCCCCGCTAAAGGTAATTTTCCGCTTGCTGAAATTGTTAAACATGTGTTCCACATGTCCCGTAGCCCTGAAACGCTGTTCGGCGAAACCGTAGTTAAGGTCGGTTCCTATTTTAGTATAGGTGTTGTTGTCATGGTACTTGGTAAACTCAAATCCCGGCCCCAGCCAGTAGGCCTGCACGGTATTAAACGCCAGCCGTGTGGCAATACCTGTATACCGTATCTCATAGTTCTCCGGGGTATTATGGTAGGTGTAGCCTAATGGGATTGATGTCCATTTAAAGCGGTTCATTTCGCTATCCGTACTGTCCTGGTAGGCTTTCGTTTGCCGCAGGTCTTCAAGCCGGCTTTTTTTTATATAATCATTACGTTCGGCGGCGGTAAGCGGTATGGGGCGAATGCCGTTCCAGTACTTTACCGTTTGCCCGTTGCTACCGGGTTCAAAATATTGTATCTCCGGCGTAAAGCTTTTATCTGTAAATGCGGGGTTAAAGTTATAATTGCTGTATACATAACTAAACACCCCGGCGGCGTGCACGTTAAGCAGGCTCATATCAAAGGTAACAAGCTGCACGTTTTTGCTCCACACGTTTTCTTTATTATTATAGCCGAAGTTTTGCGTTATGGTAAGAATGTTTAGTAGTGGCTGCCTTATGGCGCTGCCTTTTACGGAGAGGTCGGTAGCATAAATTTCGCCTGTTGTCTCGGCCAGGTAAATATAGCCGGCCATGGTAGCTTCGGTATCGGTTTTAGGCGTAACTTTTATTTTGTTAATCAGCTGCCCGTTCTCTGCATAAAAAGCGCTTTCCAGTTCATAGGAATAATAACTAAAAGCCCGGTCTGCAATGGGCGATACCACACTAACCTCAAAAGGCAGGGTATTTTGGTAAAAATCAAATTGCGCCGCATCGGCATTGTTAAAGCTAAAGCCGCTGTCTTCGCCGCTCACCCTGCTTGCTATTACCCTTTCGTTCAGCTTATCAGGTGCACTGAATTTTATTTTACTTACTGTTTCGCTCAGGTATATTATACCGCTTCCTGTAGTATCAAGCGAGCCACCCAGATCGCCCAGCCCCTGTCCCAGTATTTTTTTAGGTACATCGGTAAGGCGCACCGTGCCACGGCTGTAAAAGTCGGCTTCAAACTGCGCTGTACGGGCGGCATTCCTGGTGCGGTTTGCAATGGCAAAGGCTATAATACTATCGGCCATTTTTTGCTTGCTGGCCACCACCACTTCGTTAAGCTGGTAGGTTTCTTCCTCAAGCGTTACATTAAGCACATGCGGAAACCGGTTTATGGTTTGGGTTACTTCCTTAGTTTTGTAACCGATGCTGCGGAACACAAAGGTGTAGCTGCCTTTCTGGCTCACAGCCAGTGAGTAATAACCACTTTCATTTGCCGAAGTGCCATTATACGTGCCCTGCACCGCTACAGATGTAAATGGTATTGCTGTACCATTTTTACCGGTTATGGTTCCCTGTACCTGTGCCATTGCGGTAAGGCCAAAGGCCAGCAACAGTATAACGGCTATTTTTTTCATGACTGGTATATAAATGAGTGTAAAGCCAGCTCGTAGCTTTTAAGGCCAAAGCCAATGATAACTCCCGCCGCCACGGGTGAGAGGTAAGACTGGTGGCGAAAGCTTTCGCGCGAAAAAGTGTTTGATATGTGTACCTCTACAACGGGGGCAGTTATGGCCTTTACAGCATCGGCTATGCCCACAGAGGTGTGTGTGTATGCCCCGGCATTAAGTATAATGCCGTCGCAGGTAAAGCCTTTATCCTGTATTTTAGTAATAATTTCCCCCTCAATATTGCTTTGGTAATACGATAGCGTTACGCCGGGGAATTTTTGCTGCAATTCGGCAAAATAGTCTTCAAAGGTGCGCCCGCCGTATATTTCGGGTTCGCGTTTGCCTAAAAGGTTCAGGTTAGGCCCGTTAATTATAATAATGTCCATTGTGTGCTGTAATAGGGAGTAAATGTAAGTATTAGCAGTTATGCCTGTATGTTATATAATGAAAAATTTAACAGGTATAAAAATAAAAAAACCGGTTGTACCGTAAATGGCCTACCGGTTTTTAAATATTATTTAAAAATTTTATAAAAAGTTGTAGCCAACAGATAACTGGAATACAGCATTTTTAAAATCTGCAGTAGCCGAATCGTCAGTTACGTTTGTTACGCCAATTACATAGCGCGCCTGGGCAAAAAGGCCTGCTATTATTTTGGCTTCAAGGCCACCTGCCACACCTATATCGGTGCTTTTAGCGTCAATATCGTCGGCATCGTTTATAAGAAATGAAAACTGCGGCCCGGCAACAAGGCTTACTTTTTCGGGTAGCACATAAAATTTGGCTAATACAGGAACCGAGATATAATCAAGGTTAAAATCCTGGGATACGGCGCCTAATCCGCCGGCATCGTACGTTGCCTTACCACCTACAGAAGAGAAAAGCCCTTCTGCCTGAACCGAAAAGGTAGGTACAATGTTAAGTTCTAATACGGCACCAGCGTGAAAGCTCGTAATACCGTCGCTATCAAGGTCGCCGTTAAACTTAGCAAAGTTTGCACCTGCTTTAATACCAAAATCAACGCCCTGTGCCTGCACGGTTACGGCGCCTAACAGCATTGCTGCTACTAAAAGAATCTTTTTCATAAATTATATTAGTTTTAGATTAATAGTTCATTTTTAAAACATTAGCCCGAGCGATGCGGAAACTACCGTGTTTTTAAGGTCGGCATCCGCTGAAACTTTTTTGGTACCACTGTAATACCTCGCCTGTATAAAGAGGTTATTGGTAAGGAAAAACTCCAGTCCCGCCGCAAGCCCAAAATCAAACGTTTCGCTATCAAGGCCGTCAAAATTATCACTCTCGTTAATAAGCATGCCCAGCTGCGGCCCGGCCTGTATATTAAACCCACCGGTAGGGTATACCTTTAGCATGAGCGGTACGCTGAAATAACCCAGCTTATACTCTGTATCGTCCTTCTTTGCCCCAGATACCGAATACAGCAATTCCGGTTGGAAGCTAAAATGGCTTGTAATTTCATTTTCATAAACAACCCCGGCGTGCCAGGTGGTCAGTACATTAAAATCATCAGCGGCATCGCCCCTGAAATTAGCGAAGTTAAAACCGGCTTTTACCCCAAATTGCGCCTGCATGCCGCACACAAAAGCCAATGCGGCTATGGTTACTATTTTTTTCATGTTTTACTATTGGTTTCGTAAAACAAAAATAAAGAAAAGGTGTGTTAAAAAAATGAATTTTAAAATGCTTTTAACCTTTTATCTTTACAATTATGACGACGGCAGTTTAAGGCAAAAAAATCCCCCGCAAAAATCAGGGGGGTATCTTTATACAGTAAGTAAACGTGCAAAAACATTTTTATGACCACCTATTGCAGGGATGTCATTCATCTCCATCACCGCATCCCACTATAAGCACAGCGAGAATGGCACAACAAAGTCGGGTAATGTTTTTCATAACAAATTGGTTTTATTCGGGTTAGATTGTAGATATAAGCGGATATTAAATTAATTAATATAATTGTTTTAAACGTTAAGGGTTTTATAAATATTGTTTAAATAATGCTGTTATTTTTAACAGCTACAATAAGAGATGCTTTAGCGTACAAATGTATATATCTCGCCATCGGCATAGCCATTATTAAGTGTTAGGGTATTGCCCTCTATTGTACTGCAGCCAAAGTTTGCGTAATAATCATCCAGCAGTATATTTATGCTGTTATTGCAATTATCATTGGATGACAATTCATATTCATGTGAGCCTGCAGAAAGCCCGTAATATGTATCGGTCTCAACGGTACTGGTAACAGTAATATTAGTGTCGCTTTCATTAAAGTCCCATACTACAGTACCCGGAGTAAAATTATATATAGTTCCGCTAAAGCCTCCCGATATCTGCACCAGTTTCCAGTTGCCTTCAATGCTCAAGGCGGGTGAAGTGTCGTCGTCATTGTTGCAGCCCACAAGTAAAACGATAAGGGCTAAGAATATTGTTGTTGCTTTTTTCATGGTATTGTTTTATGTGGTTTATTATAAGAGGCAAAGTTGGTGCAAGGGTTGCGTAACCAAATGTTAAAGTGTAATAGTAAGTATGCTTTTTTAGCAGGAAAAAGTTTAAAAACCTTTCGGCGGTTTAATGTTATTTACTATTTTTGTTGCACTTTAAATAAGATAAACGCATTTTATATGAATTTACACGAATATCAGGGAAAAGAAATACTGGCAAGCCACGGCGTACGTGTACAACGCGGTATAGTAGCTAACAGCCCTACGGAAGCTGTTGCTGCCGCTAAAGAGCTTACTGCCGAAACAGGTACAGGTTGGTATGTTGTTAAGGCACAGGTGCATGCCGGTGGCCGCGGTAAAGGCGGAGGCGTAAAACTTGCTAAAAACCTTCAGCAGGTAGAGGAACTTGCCGGCCAGATTATCGGTATGGACCTTATTACACCGCAAACACCTCCTACAGGTAAAAGGGTACACAAAGTACTTATTGCCGAGGATGTATACTACCCGGGAGAAAGTGAAACTTCAGAATTTTATGTGTCTGTACTGTTAAACAGGGGCAAAGGCCGTAACATGATTATGTATTCTACCGAAGGCGGTATGGATATCGAAGAAGTTGCTGAGCACACGCCGGAGCGCATCTTTACAGAAGAAATAGACCCGGCTGTAGGCCTTCAGGGATTCCAGGCGCGCAGGATAGCGTTTAACTTAGGCCTTAGCGGCAACGCCTTTAAAGAAATGACCGTGTTTATCGCGTCGCTTTACAAAGCATATATAGACAGCGATGCCTCTATGTTTGAGATTAACCCGGTGCTTAAAACATCGGATAATAAAATACTTGCAGTAGATGCTAAGGTTGTTCTTGATGACAACGCACTTTACCGCCAGAAGAAATATGCAGAAATGCGCGACGTACTGGAAGAGAACCCTATTGAAGTTGAAGCTAAAGAAGTAGGCCTTAACTATGTAGACCTTGACGGTACTGTAGGCTGCATGGTAAACGGCGCAGGCCTTGCTATGGCAACCATGGACCTTATAAAATATGCAGGCTTTGAGCCGGCTAACTTCCTTGACGTGGGCGGTACTGCCGATGCTAAGCGTGTTGAGACCGCGTTCCGTATCATCCTTAAAGACCCTAACGTTAAGGCTATCCTTATCAATATCTTTGGTGGTATCGTGCGTTGCGACCGCGTAGCACAGGGTGTTGTAGACGCTTATAAAAACATGGGCGACTCAATAAAAGTGCCTATCATTGTACGTTTACAAGGTACTAATGCTGAGATTGCTAAAGAACTTATCGATAACTCAGGTATGCCTATCCTTTCTGCTACATTGTTCCAGGAAGCGGCTGACCAGGTTCAGAAAGCGCTTAGTTAGTTAATATAATACTGCTTTTCCATTCTGACCGAGCGCAGCGTAGTGGAGGAATCTCTGAGGTGTCTCCTTCGTCGACATGGAAAACCTAAATATCAAATCCCGGACAGTAATGTTCGGGATTTTTTTGTCCTCACCCCCCAGCCCCTCTCCGAAGGAGAGGGGAGCCAACGAACGGGTACAGTTTGGTAAAAAAATCCTATAATATTGAGGTTAACCTGTACTCAAAACATCTGAGTGTAGCTGCTTCCTCTCCTTTGGAGAGGGCTGGGGAGAGGATTTATGTTAACAACTAAACCGCGCTTGTCAACACTTGCATTTACTTTTTTAAGCTTTTTTTAATAGATTTGTAGAAATGCGTATTTTAGGCGTAAAATAGCACTTTAACTACCCAAAATAAATTGGAGGCCATACATGGACGAAGAAAATTTAGAGCCTTTAAAAGGAGAACATTTTTACGAAAGGAATGGTAATGCCGATCCGCTGGATACCATAACCAAGGTTACCGGTATGTATAAGGACTGGTTCCTGGATTACGCGTCTTACGTTATCCTGGAGCGTGCCGTACCTGCTATTGAAGACGGCTTTAAGCCCGTGCAGCGCCGTATTATGCACTCGCTTAAGGAGCTTGACGACGGCCGTTACAACAAAGTGGCAAACGTGGTGGGGCATACCATGCAGTACCACCCGCACGGCGACGCCAGTATAGGCGATGCCATGGTGCAGATAGGCCAGAAAGAACTGTTGATTGACACCCAGGGTAACTGGGGTAACATCCTTACCGGCGATGGCGCGGCGGCTTCACGTTATATAGAGGCACGCCTGAGCAAGTTTGCGCTTGAGGTACTGTACAGCCCTAAGATTACCCCGTGGCAATCGTCTTACGACGGCAGGCGAAACGAACCGGTAAACCTTCCGGTTAAGTTTCCGTTACTTTTAGCACAAGGGGCCGAGGGAATTGCGGTGGGCCTGTCTACAAAAGTGCTGCCGCATAACTTTATCGAGCTTATCGATGCCTCCATAAAAGTGCTTAAAAATAAGCCGTTTACATTATACCCCGATTTCCCTACCGCCGGTATTGCCGATATGTCTAATTATAACGACGGCATGCGGGGCGGCCGCGTTCGGGTACGTGCGCGTATAGGCCAACTCGACAAGAGCACGCTGGTTATTACCCAAATACCGTTCAGTACCAATACCTCTACGCTGATAGACAGTATACTTAAGGCGAATGAAAAGGGTAAGATAAAAATTAAGAAGATAGAAGATAACACGGCTGCGGATGTAGAGATACTCATCCACTTGCCGCCGGGTGTATCGCCCGATAAAACTATTGATGCGCTGTTTGCCTTTACCGCCTGCGAAACTTCGGTGGCACCGCTGGGCTGCGTTATCGAGGCCCACAAGCCGTACTTTGTGGGCGTAAGCGAAATGCTGCGCATCAGTACGCACCGCACGGTAGATTTGCTGAAGCGCGAACTCGAAATACAGCTTAGCGAACTTGAGGAAAGCTGGCACTTCCAGTCACTGGAGCGTATCTTCATCGAAAACAGGGTGTACCGCGCCATTGAGGAAGAAGAAACCTGGGAGGGCGTTATAAAGGCTATAGACGAAGGCCTTAAGCCGTTTACCACCCACCTGCGCCGCGCCGTTACCGAGGAGGATATTGTGCGCCTGACGGAAATCCGCATCAAGCGCATTTCTAAATTTGATATTGACAAAGCACAGGAAAAAATAGAAGCCCTGGAAGGGGAGATAGAACAGGTAAAATACAACCTGGCCAATATTGTAGAGTTTGCCGTAAACTATTTTACAAGCCTTAAGGAGCGCTACGGCAAGGGCCGCGAACGCAAGACAGAGATTCGCAACTTTGATAACATAGAGGCGACTAAAGTGGTGCTGCGCAATACCAAGCTTTACGTAAACCGTGAAGAGGGCTTTGTGGGTACGGGCCTTAAAAAAGATGAGTATGTAGCAGATTGCAGCGATATAGACGATGTAATCGTATTTTTGCGTAACGGAAGTATGGTAATAACTAAGGTTGATGTAAAAACCTTTGTGGGTAAAGATATCATCCATGTTGCCGTATTTGACAAGAACGACAAGCGCACCATATATAACATGATTTACCGCGACGGCAAGTCCGGCCCATCATACATCAAGCGTTTTAATGTATCGGGTGTTACGCGCGATAAACCGTATGACCTTACTGCCGGGACCAAAGATTCTATGGTGCTGTATTTTTCAGACAACCCTAATGGCGAGGCTGAAGTAATAAGCGTATTGCTGCGCCAGGTAGGCAGCGTTAAGAAGCTGAAATTCGACCTTGATTTTGCAACCATAGCCATTAAAGGCAGGGCATCACGTGGTAATACGGTTACTAAATACCCTATCAAGAAAATCGAGCTTAAAGAGAAAGGTATTTCTACGCTTAAGCCACGCAGGATTTGGTTTGACGATACCGTGCACAGGCTTAATGTTGACGGCAGGGGTGAGCTGCTGGGTGAATTCCGCCCGAACGACAGGCTGCTCATCATTAACCAGAACGGTAAGCTAAAAACCATAGTGCCGGAACTTACCACGCATTTTGACGAGGGCATGATAGTGTTGGAGAAATGGAAGCCTAACAAGCCTATTTCGGCCATTTATTATGATGGCGAAAAAGAGCGTTATTATATAAAACGTTTCCTGGTTGAAAATGAAAATAAGGAAGAATTGTTTATTACCGAACACGAAAAGTCGCAGCTTGAAATAGTGAGTACTGATTACAGGCCGGTGGCAGAGATAATTTTCCCTAAGATAAAAGGGGTACAAAAGGAAACCATTACCGTAGATATGGAGAGCTTTATTGCCGTGAAAGGCATTAAGGCGTTAGGCAACCAGCTTACCGCTGACAAGGTGAGGCAGGTAAACCTGCTCGACCCGCTGCCGTATGAAGAACCTGTGGAAGAAATTCCGGAGGAAATGGACGTAAAAGATGAAGTGCGCCTTACGGATGAAAACACAACCATTACCCTTAATGACGACGGCCAGATAACACTAAGCCTCGAGTAATTAAAAGCAAAAAGCACCTCGTACCTGGTGCTTTTTTTTATTGATAGACCATGAAGTAATTATTTATATAATTTTACTTAAATAATTGGTGTGTAAATTTATAAGGTAAATTTTAGAAAATAATCTTATAGTGAAATTTTAGTGTTATCCATAAGTTTTGTACGCTTAGGCGCGAATATTCGGAGGGTATAACCGGGTCGCTTTCAGGGTAAAAACCTGTCCTGGAACATCACACTTATTTGGCCGCGTCTAAGTTCTTTACCGCCTTAATAATCCGTTCAGAAAGGCTGTGCATCCATATCAGTTGTTCTATTACAAGGTGCGCTTCTTCCATTTTCAGCCGGAATTCATCCTCGTTATCTAAATGAATTTCCCGCAGTTCACGCGCACGTATGTTTTTCAGTTCGCTGAACCGAAGCGCCATGTCTTCATTTTTAGAGTGCTGGGCTTCGTCTGCCTGCACATCAAAGTTGAGCAATAAAATTGCCGTTTCAAGGTTCCTGATTACCGTATGTACCACCACATTAAACGCCTCAGAAGCCTTATATGTTTTATGCCCCTGTATATACGTGCCCAGCGATGCCACTGATGAAAGCAGCGTATGGTTAAGCACAGCAAGCTTATATACCTGCTGTTGCTGCTTTTGCTTGCTTTTTGGTTCCTGTGCCATACGCTGGTAACTCGACATAAGGTTGCCTATGGCGATAAAGGCATTTTTTCGAGAAAGGCGGTATCCCGTGGTTACTTCGCCCTTATGGTTATAAAAACGGCTTATTTCGGCAAGGTAATCCCGGTTTGCCTCAATAGATTTTTTAATGTACTGTGGCAGGTTCATAAACTCCCACGACGGCCAGAAGAAGTAATTTCCGGCGAATGCCAAAAGCGCGCCAACCCCTGTATCCATAAACCGGTATTGTATTACCTGGTTTACATCGGGCACCAGCATTGAGTATAAAAACAACACATATATAGTAACAAACGTGGCGCCTATACTGTAGTTTGTAGCGGTAAAAGCAAAACCCAGCAGCATACATACTATGGCCAGTGTGCCTGTTATTACGGGCTGGTGCACAACGCTTAAAAATGCAAAAGCAATAGCGCCCCCGGCCACCGTGCCTATAATACGCTGGTAGCTGCGCTGCTTGGTAAGCCCATAGCCCGGACGCATTATTACCACTATGGTAAGCAATATCCAGTATACGTTCTGGAAGGGGAATATAGTGCCCACTATAAACCCTAAGGCTATGGTAATGGTAAGCCGCAACGAGTGCCTGAAGATGGTGCTGCTTAAGCTGAGGTTTTCACGCAGTGTACTAAGCGGGTAATCCTCCGGGGTTAAAAACTTTTCGAGGTCGCGGTCACGATTGCCTCCTATTTCCTTTAAAGGTGCTTTCTGGCTAAATGTACGCTCTATGAGGTATATTTTTTCAGCCTGTTTTTCACCGTAGTGAAGCATATTCATCAGCAGCCAAACACCATCCTTGGTTACATCCTTACCCAGTTGGGACTCATATTCGGCTATTGCTTTTTCAAGCGCAGCTACATCTGCCTTTAGGCTATGTTTGGGCAGGTACTCCGTGCGGTTATTCAGGCTTTTACCAATTTTCTTTAAGGCAGAAGCCAGGTTATACGCTAGGTTTTGGTACGTAGCAAGTAGTTTAGAATGTGCCCCAAACTTTTCGTGAAGCGTGCTATGGTCAAAAGAAGTGGCGAGTGCCAACTCTAAAATTTCCATAAGAGCTATAAATACCATAAGCATTTTGCGGCTGCGCTTGCTGCTGCCGGCATTGCTGCGGTTGCGGATGAGTATTTCGCGGAGGCTTTCGTGGGTTTCGTTAATCTGCACCTGCAGTTCCAGCTGGCGGCTTATAATGGCGTTGCGGTCGGCATCGGCATTCCACAGGTCACCGCGCAGCTTCATGTATTTAGCGGTAAGCTTCAGGCAGTCGGCCATCAGCAGCTCGGTATAGCGGTGCGGGTTAAGGTAGTTAAAAATCAGCGACAGCAGGGTGTAATACAGGCCGCCTGCAAACATCATACCCGTATAGATAAAAATTTCGGTACCGGTATGTATATGGCCCGTACCCAGCGTTACAGCCAGCAATCCTGAAAAAGCCACCATAGTAGCGCGCTGCCCGTAAACGGATAACATGGAAAGGAAAAAACAAAGTGCCAGCGTGGCAGGGTAAAACAGCCAGGCAATGGGGTGTGTAAGGTTTATAAACAGTGTGGTGCCGCTTATTATAAATACCGTTATCAGCAGGCCCTTAGCGCGGTGCGGTAAGTTGCTCGGAATATCGGCGGGGTAGGCAAGGAACGCGCCCAGGGCTATGGCAAGCCCGGTTTCAAAGGCACCTAAATAATTAAAAAGCAATACAGGCGATACTGCGGCCACGGTTAATATAACGGCACGGCTAAAGTTAGCGCTGTCTGTAAATTCCCGTATGCGTTGTATCATGCCATGGCTTTATTTGGCAAAGATACGCATTGGGTATTTGTTGTGGCAGGCAGGCGTTAATTCTCACAAAAAATTAGCATTTGGCCGATGAAAGTTAGCCACTAATTGTACAAATTAACCTTGTGCCACATAACGGCACATATTATTAAAGTTGCAAACCGATGATTTTAAAATTTGCGAAATTGGTGTAATTCGTGGCGCGTTACTAAAAAAGCCATTTATCGCGTTTTATTTATTATTTTTGCTGCTTAATATGTGGCAGCGGTGCATGCCAGGCAAAAAAAGTGCAATATGATTTTACCCATAGTAGGATACGGCGATCCGGTACTGAGAAAAAAAGCTGTTGAGATTCCGCGGGAGTACCCTAACCTGAACCAGATAATAGCCGACATGTTTGAAACCATGTATAACGCTTATGGTGTGGGCCTTGCGGCGCCGCAGGTGGGGCTTGCGATACGGATATTTACTATTGATACGCGCCCGTTTAGCGAAGACGAAGACCTAAGTAAAGAGGAGCAGGAGAAGCTATCTGCCTTTAAAAAGGTATTTATTAACCCTACCATGATAAAAGAGGAGGGTGAAGAATGGTGCTTTAATGAGGGCTGCCTGAGTATACCCGAAGTGCGCGAGGATGTGTACCGCCACGAAAAAATAACGATAGAATACTACGACCAGGAGTTTAATAAACATACCGAGGAATATGATGGTTTGATAGCCAGGGTAATACAGCATGAGTATGACCACCTGGAGGGAATTTTATTTACCGATAAACTATCGCAGCTTAAAAAACGTTTAATAACAAAGAAACTCCAGAATATAATGGAGGGCAAGACAAGGCCTGATTATAAAATGAAATTTGTTGCCAAAAAAGGCAGATAATTTTTGATTTTAAAAACAATCATTGCATATTTGCCATCCTTAAAAACCAGACTAAATACACTGCATAATGGGAATTGAAAAAATATTAGCCATATCGGGCAAGCCGGGGCTATTTGAGTTAAAGTTGCAAACACGTACCGGATTTGTAGCGGAATCGCTTATTGACGGTAAAAAAATAACCGTAGGCCTTAGGAGTAATGTAAGCCTGCTGTCTGAAATATCGGTATATACGTATGACGGTGAAATCCGCCTGAGCGAAGTGCTCCGCGCCATTGCGGAAAAAGAAGACAACGGCCCGGCCTTATCGCACAAAGAAGATAATGCAAAGCTGGAAAGCTACTTTAGGGAAGCCGTGCCTGAGTTTGATGAAGACAGGGTATATGCATCGGACATTAAAAAGATACTTAACTGGTACAACATGCTGCAGGCAAAAGGCCTTGTAAGTAAAGAAGCGGAAGCTACAGCAACTGCCGAAGCCACGACCGAAGAGGTGAAGGCTGAAGAATAAGAATAATTACGATCTTAGTTTTATAATAATTAATCCTGTTGCGGTAAAATGCGGCAGGATTTTTTTATTGGCTTTTTTCTACCGTTTCATGGCAATGTGCGAGCGAAGTTCTATTTTACGGCCCTGCTTATTGATATATACAAGGGTAAACCAGTAATCATCTGAAGGTAGCATACGCCCGTTAAAAGTGCCGTCCCAGGTTCTGCCTTGTAACGAGTTGCTGTTAGGGCTCATGTTTTTGATAAGTTTGCCGTAGCGGTCAAAAATAGTAATGGTAACATCCTTAAATCCACGTAGCCCGCTTATTCCCCAGGTGTCGTGGTAGCCGTCGCCATTTGGGGTAATATAGGTAGCATACGAAATAACATTAAGCGTAAAAGAATATACAATAGGGCAGCTGGTAAGCAGGTTTACCACCCTTGCCCAGATGGTTTGACCGTTATAGCCATTATACGCTACAGCATAGGGTAGCGGGTTTGAGCCTTCTTCAGCGGCGATTTCCGATTCATAATAAGCAATGCTGTAGCCTGCCGGGTCTTCGCCATCAAGTATTACCGCATTATTTTCGGTAAGGTTAAATATATAATTTCCCGTTGCCGGTGCTAAAATAGTTAACGTTTCGGGTTCCGCTGTAGTAAAAACCGCGGTTCCTGCAACTACCTCCACATCATCGGTAATTACATCAGCCCCGCAAGCGGGGTTATATATGTTAACGCTATAGCTACCCGTTTCGTTAATAGTAATAGATTTTGTTGTTTGTGGCAATACAACACCATTACGCAGCCATTCTATAGTGGTAAGGCTGGTATTATAATTTCCTGATGGGGCAAAGTTTGCAGTAAGCGTTGCTACCCCGCCGTTGCACAGCGCTATATCATCACCCAGCGTAAGAGGGCAGGCTATAGTACAATCGGTAGAACCGGCATTGCCCTGGCTGGTATTGGTCTGGGTAAGGCTAATACGCCCGGCACTGCCCTCAAAATTTGTGATCAGCAGTACATAATATTCGCCTGACTGTGTATTTAAAATGTTAATTTGCTCTGAGGCATCGGCAGAATAGCTGCAATCTATTGCTGTTCCTGAATTTAAATTGCCAGGCCCGCAGATTGGCGGCGGGTCGGTAAAAGGCCCCCAGCATATAAAGTCGGTGTCTATTGGCGTACCGTTGTTGGTTACCTGGCTCAGGTTGATTGTAAGGCTGCCCGGCTGGTCTATTTTAATATAAAACCACGATGGATTAGGCTGCGTTTCCAGGCACCCAAAGCCGGCTGCGTCTGCAGCTCTTACCGATGCGTTAGTAGCGCTGGGAAATGTAAATGAGCTGCCCCCCGCGCACAGAGGCTCCATAGAAGCGCAGTTAATGCCCTGCCCAAACACATAAAGTACCTGCAAACAGAGGCAAAACAATAAAAAATACTTTTTCATTTTAAAGTTACGCTTTTAATAGCCGGCCTGCTAAAAGTTTAAAAAAACGGTACCGGTTTAGATAATCCGATAAAAATACTTAATTTTCTGTGGTTTGGTGCGGCAGTATCTTTATTTTTACACAAAATTTCCCCATCATGAATACACGCCAGCAACAGCTTGATGCCTTTGGCCGCCTTTTAGATATTATGGACGACCTCCGTGCCAAGTGCCCGTGGGATAAAAAACAAACCCTGCAAACCCTGCGCCACCTTACCATAGAGGAAACCTACGAACTGGGCGATGCCATACTGGATAACGACCTGCAGGAGGTTAAAAAAGAGCTGGGCGACATACTGCTGCATATTGTGTTTTATGCCAAGATAGGCAGCGAAACCGGCAACTTTGACATTGCCGACGTAGCTAACGGCATTTGCGAAAAGCTCATACACCGCCACCCGCACATTTATGGCGATGTGGTTGTAGAAGATGAAGAGCAGGTAAAGCAAAACTGGGAAAAACTAAAACTTAAAGAGGGCAAAAAATCGGTTTTAGAGGGCGTGCCTAAAAGCCTGCCCGCGCTGGTTAAGGCCAGCCGCATACAAGAAAAGGCGAGGGGCGTAGGCTTCGACTGGGAAGAGCCCGGGCAGGTGTGGGAAAAGGTGCAGGAAGAGATAGCAGAGTTTCACGACGAGGTGCAGGCCGGCGACCATGAAAAGATGGAAGGCGAATTTGGCGATGTGCTGTTTTCGCTGATTAACTACGCCCGCTTTCTAAACATAAACCCCGAAGATGCCCTGGAACGCACCAATAAAAAGTTCATCAAACGCTTTACCTACCTGGAAAGCAAGGCGGGCGAACTGGGCAAACCGCTTGCGGATATGACCCTTGCCGAGATGGATGTGTTTTGGAACGAAGCAAAAAAGTTATAGCCAATTGCTCAATTCAGGGATTATAACTGAATGCAACGGTACTCCTGCCGGATTGCTATTATCCGGGGTTTGCCGAAAATACTAAGTATATAATATTGTTGATTAGCTGCTTAACACTATTTTCCTAAAAAGGCCACTACGTTTTTTTCGATACGGGTATTAATATCTGATATATCTGCCTTGCTGAATTTTTCTCCTATGATGTTTTCATACAGCTCTATGTAGCGCTCAGAAACACTCTGGATGTATTCATCTGTCATTTCAGGTATCTGCTGCCCCTCTTTACCCTGAAAACCGTTTTCTATCAGCCAGCGGCGCACAAACTCTTTACTAAGCTGCTTTTGCTCTTCGCCTTTATTCTGGCGTTCCTGGTAGCCTTCGGCATAAAAGTAGCGCGAAGAATCAGGTGTATGTATTTCATCAATAAGCACAATCTGGCCGTCTTTGGTTTTACCAAATTCATACTTGGTATCCACAAGTATAAGCCCCCGCGATGCGGCTATCTCAGTACCACGCTGGTACAGGGCACGCGTATATTTTTCAAGTACCAGGTAATCTTCCTCGCTCACAATGCCCTGGGTAAGTATCGCCTCACGGCTTATGTCCATATCATGTTCGCCGTTATCGGCCTTTGTAGTAGGGGTAATAATCGGCGCCGGAAATTTATCGTTCTCCTTTAGCCCTTCTGCAAGTTCTACACCACACAGCACCCGCTTGCCCGCGGCATACTCACGCGCGGAGTGTCCGCTAAGGTACCCGCGTATAACCATTTCAACCTTAAAGGGCTCACATAGCTGGCCTACGGCAACATTGGGGTCTGGGGTGTCTATCAGCCAGTTAGGTACTATATCTTCGGTAAGCCGCATAAATTTTGTTGCTATCTGGTTTAATATCTGCCCTTTATAGGGTATGCCCTTTGGCATCACAACATCAAATGCCGACAGCCTGTCGGTAGCCACCATAACCAGCAGGTTATCGTTTATGTTATATACTTCGCGCACCTTGCCGCGATATACTGATTTTTGTCCGGGGAAATTAAAGTCAGTTTCCGTTATGGTATTCATTGTTGTGTTGTTGTTTATGTTGAAAGTGCAAAAATAAGAAAGTTATTTAATGTACCGTTTATTTCTTTCAGAATGCACAGATTTAGAAAAGATGCTGTTTATAAGCCATGTCTTGAGTATGGAGAGGAACCTAAAAACATCCGCTGTATGCCATATTGTATATGCAAAAAAATAAACGCCAACGCTAAGAGTGTTACCTGATATTTTAAGAAAATAAAAAAACTATTATGATTTTTTTGTTACTTTGCTAAAAACATACTATATATGAAACGCTTACTTATTGTATTATTTGTTTTTTTTAAGTTATCATCTTTTGCCCAAAGTAAGAATGATGCTACCGATAATTTTCATATAAACAGCCTTGAATACCTGGAACGGCGTGGCGCTAACGTAATGCTTGCCCATGACTTTTATCCCGAAAGCCACCAGGGAGGGGTGGGTATTATCCAAAACGGAATCCGGGTGGCAACTAATGGAGATTTAAGGCTGGAACCTACCCCTGGGCAATGGCAACCTGTTCCAAAGGTTGGCCAGCGGGTGGCAGACCGTACAAAAAACGAAATAAGCGTTAAGATGAGCTATCCTGACGCATCCAAAGACAGGAAGGGTTTTAACCCCATAATTTATCCTGACCTTAATATTTCTTACACATTAAAAGTAATTCCCCAGGGAAAATCTTTTAAAATTGTTGTTGATCTTGATCAGCCAATACCTCAGGAGTGGGTAGGGAAAATAGGAATGAATATTGAATTTTTCCCCGGCATCCTTTTCGGGAAATCATATTATGTGGATAATCATTCCGGTATTTTTAACAGGCAGGTTAATGGCCCGGGAGTGAATAATAATGAGGGAGAATACAAGATAGAACCTATGGCTTCGGGCAAAGTACTTGTGGTTGCCCCGGAAACACCTGAACAAACTTTGACGATTACCAATCTCAGGAATGATAATCTTCAGCTTTTAGACGGGCGCGCCCAACATAATAATGGCTGGTTTGTAGTACGGTCATTGGTAGCTGCAGGCGCGACAAAAAATGCCATTGAATGGCTTGTAACGCCAAATGTAATGGAGGACTTTTTATATAGCCCTGTTGTGCAAATTTCACAGGTAGGGTACCATCCTGCGCAGGAAAAGATTGCCGTTATTGAAACCGATAAAAACGACAAAAACCTGCAGGAAGCAAAATTGTATCGCATAAAAAATGAAGGGGGCTATGCCGAAGTAATTTCTACAAAACCTAAACTTTGGGGAGATTTCCTCAGGTACAGATATTATCAACTGGATTTTTCGTCGGTAAAGCAGCCGGGGATGTACGTAGTTAAATACGGCAACTATACCACAGAGCCCTTTCAAATAGACGAGAATGTTTATAAGCGTAACGTTTGGCAGCCCACTTTAGAGTATTTCCTGCCCGTTCAAATGTGCCATATGCGCATAAACGACAGATATAAAGTATGGCATGGGCGGTGCCACATGGATGATGCAAGAATGGCACCAACGGACTGGAACCATTTTGATGGCTATCTACAAGGCCCTTCTACGCTTACCAAATATAAGAGCGGCGAACATGTTCCCGGTATAAATATTGGCGGCTGGCACGATGCCGGCGATTTTGACCTTCGTGTAGAGTCGCAGGCAGAAACAGTTCGGGGGCTTTCACATATTTATGAACTTTTTGGGGTTGAATATGATAATACCAGCATTAACCAGGCTTCAAGGACTGTTGAAATTATGCAACCGGATGGTAAACCGGATGTATTGCAACAAATTGAACATGGTGCACTTTCTATTGTTGGTGGTTACAAATCTATGGGGCGCTTTTACAGGGGAATTATTGAGGCTACCAAGCGCCAATATGTATTGCTGGGTGATGCTGTAAACCATACGGATGGTGAGGTTTTCTCCAACAATAAAGAAGATGAAGCTATACCAGTAGGCGAACCCGGTGCACCCGATGACCGTTGGGTTTTTACTGAAGAAAATCCGGGTAGGGAATTAAATACAGCGGCGACGTTAGCAGCTGCTGCAAGGACACTTTCAAAATTTAATCCGGAGTTGGCAGCCGATTGCCTTAAAATTTCGGAGGACATCTGGAAAAGCACGAAGGCAGCAAAGCCATTGGATAAATTATTACTGGCTGCCGAGTTATTATCAACCACCAAAAAAGAGGAGTATTCGCGTTATATAACTTCTGTCGAAAGTGATATTGTTTCTAATATTGACGGTACCGGATGGATTGTTGGCCCTGTATTGCCGTTAATAAGTAATAAGGCTTTTAAAGTAAATGTACAGAAATCGGTAAAGAACTATTACAAAACTGTTGTAGAACAGGGAAAAAAGACACCGTATGGCATGCCTTACCAGCCTGATATTTGGGGCGCGGGATGGGGAATCCAGGATTTTGGTATGAAACAATATTATTTCCATACCAGTTTCCCGGAAATTTTTCCAGCTAAATATATGCTGAGTGCCCTGAATTTTGTGTTAGGATCGCATCCCGGCGTTAATACCTCTTCGTTTGCTTCAGGGGTAGGCTCACGTTCTCTGACCCAGGCTTACGGAATGAATAGGGGCGATGCTTCATATATACCGGGTGGAATCGGCTCAGGAACGGCGCTTATAAGGCCTGATTTTCCTGAACTTTTAGAATGGCCTTTCCTTTGGCAACAAACAGAATATGTGCTGGGTGGCGGTACTACCGATTACCTTTTCTTAGTACTTGCTGCCGATAAGGTGTTGAATAAAGCAAAATAAGGCATAGTGCAGCTCGGCGGCGGGGCGAAGTATTTAGTTTAATTCCGCAAACATAAGAGCTGTAGCAAGATGTTTTTAAATTGGCTCCACAAGCCTGTGAAATGAAATTTGATAAACATTTTCCAACTGAACCGTTAAGGCGCTACATTAAGTATTTTGTAGTGTCTGAAAATGCTATTGCAGGTGAATATAAAGTTTTTCCAAGTACGGTTTTAGTAATCGGCTTTCAGTATAAAGGAAGACTCGCTTCAGTCAGAAATAATACTGAAAGTAAGCTCTATTCAGCTGGCATCACGGGGGGCTTATTGACAGCTATACAACCTTTAAGAACTCTGCGGATATTGGGACCGTACTGGTTTATTTTACCGAAGTTGGGTTTACACACTTTGCTGCCCATCCGGCTTAGATTAAAAGCTCGTTGCCCGCCCCAATAACCGGCTGTTTAGTAGACTGCTCTATGATTTTTCCTTTAAAACTGCCTGTTCCCTGGGCAAATGAATGTATGCCCGCCATTAACATAATTATTGTAATGGTTACAATGTTGTTCAGATTTTTTCTAACTTCATAATTCATGGTTTTTATTGCAGCAAAGTTGCAACCAGTTTAAAAAAACCTATGTGCCCAAAAGGCGCAATGTTGTAGCCCAAAAGGAATAATGTGCTTTAATAAGCGAGCAAGTTTTTAATTATGGTTTTTGAGGCACATATTCAGGACATTTGGATACAGTATGTATAAATTTTTTACCGATTTTTGTTCTTATATGAAAAAAATGAAAGAAGAATTTTCTGCGGGTAGTTTGGTAAAACTTCCCCATCCTAATGAGCTACTTGTAGTAGAGCCGCTGGATTACTTTAATCCTTATGACTATAAGCAACCTCACCGGCACGATTACTTTGAGGTTATACTGATAAAAGAAGGGGAAGGCCACCAGTACATTGACTTTACACCATTTAAAATGCAAGGGGGACAAATTTTTAACATTTATCCCGGCCAAGTACACCTGATGCACCGCGACTCAGCAAAGGGTTTGCTTATACAGTTCAGGAAAGAACTGTTTGAATTTATCCGCCCTTTACAGCATTACCATTTATATTTTGCTAATCCGGCCTTTATCCCGGAACCGGAGGTTTTTAATAACCTCTACAGTATGGCCGGGCAAATTGCCGGGTTAATAAAAAAAGAATATCTTACCCCGCTATCCATATATAAGGCATATAGTTACCTGGAAATTATACTTATATCACTTGCCGAAATGCAGGGAGGGTTGATTATTGCCGATAATGGGCACCTTGCATCGCGGTTTCTTTCAGTATTGTCGCAAAGCATACACTCCCGCAAAAATGTAGCAGATTATTGCGAAATGCTTAACTGTTCTCGGGATAAGCTGAACATGGCCTGCAAAAATGCATTTGGCAAGCCCGCACTTGAGCTTTTGCATGAGGAACTTTTATTAGAAATAAGGCGACTTTTACTACTGGGTAAACTCTCGTTAAAAGAAATAGCTTTCGAACTTGGTTTTGACAGCCCCGCTAATTTCAGCATTTTTATAAAAAAGAAAACGGGAATGACGCCGTCAGAACTGCAGGTGTCAATTATAGAAAAATTTAAAAGTTATTAAGTAATATTAATAACTCATAATTTTTTAGGGATTGTAGCTTTACCCTGTTAAAATAAGCTGCAATGAAAACGATTATAACATTTCTGTTCCTTACTATTTGTGTACAGGCTCAGGAATATAATATCTGGTATTTTGGTGGTAATGCGGGGTTGGATTTTAACGGAGGCGCACCTGTAGCCCTTACCGATGGAGAATTATATTCACCAGAAGGATCTGCATCTATCGCTAACACTGATGGTGAACTTATGTTTTATACAAACGGAGAACGGGTATGGAACAAGAACCATGAAACAATGGTAAATGGGCACGACTTAACAGGCCACCGTTCAAGTGTTCAATCATCACTAATAATACCGAAACCTCAGAGCCAAAATATATATTTTATATTTACAACCGATCAAAATAACGGTGCGAACGGCTTGAGATATTCTGTGGTTAACATGGAGGACGATGGCGGGTTAGGTGCAGTAACCGAAAAGAACACCTTACTGAATACCCCCATAACCGAGGCACTTACCGCAACATGGCACAGTAACGGAGAAGATATATGGGTTGTGGCACACAATTATGGCACCAGTTTGTTTACTGTTTATTTAGTTACTGCAAACGGTGTTGCTTCGAGCCCTGTTATTAGTGATGTTGGTTTTATTACAGACCAGGCAGGCCAGGCTTGTTTAAAGATATCAGCAAATGGATCTAAGCTTGCTTTAAGCAGGTTTAGAATGCAAAACGGCACAGAATTGTTTGATTTTAATGCATCAACGGGAGTAGTATCCAATCCTGTTACGGTTACAACCACGAGTGATTATAATGTAGAATTTTCGGCCTCCGGAGATGTTTTATACATAAGCACTGCAATTGATTTGTTTACCAGAAAGATATATCAGTATAATTTGCAGGCAAACAATATTGCCGCGTCAGGCATTGAAATTTATACTCATACACTTTCTGCTATGGGACTATCTGTTGGGGCACTTCAAAGAGGGCCTGATGACAAAATATATGTAGCCATAAATAGCAGAAGATTCCTGTCGGTTATCCATCAACCGGATGTTATTGGTCTCGGCTGTGACTTTGAAGAAGATGGAATAAGTTTAGGAGGAGTCCCGGGTGTTTTTAGCACGGTGGGGTTGCCAAACACTATACTTTCTCCATTGAGGATAGGCCATGAAAATACCGTATGTATAGGTGAGCAATCGTTATTTTCAATAGGTAGCCCGGGATTGTTTAGTAATATTCACTGGGATTTTGGCGATGGCTCTACGTCTCAGGAAACAACACCATTGCATACGTATCAGCAAGCAGGAAGTTTTGAAGTACGGCTCACGGCAGAGCAAAACGGTGTAACAAGGAGTAGCAGGGTGATAATTCATATTGCTCCTCCACCGTCAATAATCCAGCCTAATGATATGCGAATGTGTGATGAGGGCACCGGTAACTCTACTTTTATCCTTACAGCGCAAAATACCTTAATCCTTGGCAATCAAAATCCGGATAATTTTCTTATAACTTACCATCACAGTTTAGAACATGTAAGCCTAGCAACAAACAACCTGCCCGAAAACTATACTAATATCAGTAATCCCCAAACGGTTTATGCAAGAATAGAAGATATAAATTCTGGTTGTTATGCCATTACTTCATTTGGACTTTTTGTTGAGCCAAAGCCTCAAATAATGGTGCCGGAAAGCTACCGTACTTGCAGGGATAACAGCATCATTATTTCTGCCCCGGAAGGTTTTGAAAGCTATTTGTGGTCTACCGGCGAAACGAGCCGGGACATAACTGTAAACCAGCCCGGTAATTATACACTAACGGTAACCAGGGATTATAACGGCAGGCTGTGCGAAAATTCTAAAACCGTAACAGTCTATATTTCGGACACCCCAATAATCAAAGAGGTATATAGTACCGACTGGACAGACAGCCTCAATGTAATAAATATATCGGTTTCAGGCAGTGGTGATTATGAATATTCGTTAGATGGTTTTATTTACCAGGATAGCCCACAATTTTCGGGGCTGGGGAGTGGGATGTATACTGTATTTGTACGCGATAAAAATGGTTGTGGTAGTGCTACAGAAGAAGTAGTGCTCATGATGTTTCCAAAATTTTTTACCCCTAACGGAGACGGTATTAATGATATGTGGCGTATTAAATATTCCTGGAATGAGCCTGCCTTAACGGTTCATATCTTTGACAGATACGGCAAACATATTACATCCTTTTTTGGTAACAGCCCGGGATGGGATGGAAAATTTAACGGCAATGCAATGCCCGCTACAGATTACTGGTTTACGGTAGAAAGAGAAGACGGCCGAAAATATAGAGGCCATTTTTCAATGATTCGGTAACGGGACAAAATTTATAGGATATAGAGATATCTAAGATAATAAAACAACGCCGCTGTCTTCATCTGGCGTTGTTTTTATTTCCGGGAGTACGGGGGAATTATGATTGAACACCTTGCGATTGTGCCTTTATTTATTCATTTTAAAAGCTTCATGAAATGCGGTGGTGGTTTCTAAAAAGGTTTTTGGCTAATGGATTTTTTTAAGAAAAGCAGGGCCTGTAACTCCCTGCTTTTACAAAACTCAACCTAAAACCATAAATATATATAATGTCAAATGTAACTGTAAAAATTAGCGGGTTAGTTATGAATTTATACTAATTACTTATAGATTCTCAAAATGTTCTCCTGCAGTTCAGAGGGTGTCATACCGGTATTACTTTTAATGAAATTGCTGAAATTAGCCTGGCTGTCAAATGCTGGATACCTTCTCATTTTTAAGCTATGTAAGTAAGTTTCTCATAAGCCAAAGTTTTAGTCTGGCCATCTTCGATTTGATTTTCAAACTATTTAATTCGTTGCCGTTGTAGATTTTTCACATGTAGACCATTATTACCAATTGATGGATAACGTAGTTTACTATATTTACAACAAAGATACCATATACTGGAATTACCATACTTAGCCTTATCTAATCCTTGCTTAAAGTCCTGATGTCCGCATAAATGCCGTTACACAGACATTGCCGTAGGGATAATTCGATACCCCGAAGCCTCATATAACGACCTTGGTACGCTAAGCAGTAGAAAGTTAGTGATATGGACAATGAAAATTATATAAATACAGCCGCACTTATTCAGTACGGCTGTATTTATATATAGTAAAAGCTACTACATTTCGAAGAAGGAGATATGACAATATAGTTAGTTACCGGAGCGCACCGGAGTGGAGAACCCCAAGAAACCTACTAAACTCTGGTCTGTCATATGCTATTTTGTAACTTTTACCCAATCTACATATACCTTTGCATTACCCGCCTTTATATCATCAAGCGTGCTTTGTGGTAACCCCAAATAAGGTTGTTTAACGCCGGTCGTTTTGGCAGGATAAGCGCCCCCAAGAGCAAAATTCACAATTAAAAAATGCGGATTATCATAAGCCCATTTACCATAATGCTCTACCATGGGTCGGGTTACGCGGTAGTACAGCACATCGTCTACATAAAACAGCAGTGCATCCTTTTGCCAGTCTACAGCATATACATGCCAATGGGTAACATCATTTTCTTTTTTAAGAAAGAGCTTATTTACCAGCGGCGTTTCGCCAAAATAGTTGGGGCCATGCAGGGCCGCGCTTATCCATTCAGGTTCGCCTACATACTCCATAACGTCAATTTCGCCGCAATCAGGCCATTTTTTATTAATACCCAGCGCCCAGAAGGCGGGCCAGTAGCCACTGCCGGCAGGAAGTTTCATACGCGCCGACATTTTACCCGTTACAAACTCTTTTTTGCCGTGCGACTCAAGCTTGCCCGAAATAAAGTCTTGTGTTTGGCCGTCTTTAGTTTTAAAGCCGGGGGAATAATGCGCCTTTATGACCAGTGCGCCATTTTTAGCGCCGCTTACATTATCAGATAACTGTAGTGTAGCGCTGGAATCTACATAGGCCTGCAGCTCGTTGTTAGTAATATGGCCGCTAACGGATACATTCCAGTTATCACGGTTGATTTCCTTACCGGAAAAATCGTCGAAAAACACAACAGTTTCTTTTTCAGGTTTTGCGGTTTCATTGCGGGGTATGCCCGCGCACAGGGTAAGTAAGGCAACGGCAGAAACAGCCGTAACCTTTAACAGATTGGATTTCATATTTTAAGATGTTTTGGAAGTGTGAAGATAACAATTATTCTGAAATAATAAATTAAGAATTACCAATAATGCAGTCTGGAGGCTGATAAAAGAATAAAAGTATTGGCACGAATAGTTTCTTTGCAAATAGATACGTATTCTTATAGATGATTAGTGGCATTTACTTATGCCAATGTATCAACTCCCGTTTGCAACGTCCACACTATATAGCCGGGTGTAGCTAATGCCTACTGCGGATGAACACTATCTTCAGCAGGTTTCACCACGCTATCTTCGGGCGGGTATTTAATGGTGCCTTTTATTTTCTCTATATGTTCCGGTTCAAAAGCGGGAAGGCGTATCTCTTTGTTTTCCTTCCATTTTTTCACGATATCATCCGTCTGGGCTGTTTTTTCAGCATTATTGCCCTTATCACGGGTTATGTAAAGTGTCTGGCTCGGGTAAGCAAACTCGGTGCCGCTCCTGGAAACAATGTCAAGCAGGTGCAGGTAAAGGTCTTCCTGCACTTCCTGGAAGCTATCAAAATTTACGGCTTCAATATAAGCAAATACTTCAATAAGATAGGCGCTGGAAGTAATACCGGTGAGGCGCACTTTTGCAGGTTCGGGGTTTACGCTGGCATGGGCGTAAAGGAGTGCGCGTATCTCTACCAGCAGGAAACGGAGTTGGTTGGGTGTGCTTTCCAGCCTGAATTCAAGTTTTGGGTTAAAAAGGAAACGATCGCGGTGGGCATAATTTTCTATGCTGGTACTGGAAAAATTACCGTTAGGTATGGTTACCACGGTACGGTTATTCGTACGCAACCGGGTACTGCGCATCCCTATAGATTCTACGGTCCCGGTTATATCGCCCACTTTGCAGTAATCGCCTACGCGAACGGGCTGGTCAGCAATGAGTGTTACGCTGCCCACAAAGTTTTCCATTGTTTTTTGGGCGCCCAGCGCCAGTGCAATACCACCTATACCCAGCGCGGCAAACCAGGTGGTAACATCAAAACCTATAGCGCCCAGTATGGCTATGATACCTATTATTACAATAGTAACTTTAGCCATACGCCGTAAAAACAGTATTACCGATATGGCCGAAATACGCTTGCGCAGCGTCATGCGGTTCTTGGTATAATCGCTGATAATATCAGACAGCCTCCATAGTAAAATTAAAAATGCAACAATGCCTATAGTTACCGTTATGGCGCTAAACCGCTGGCGTATGATAATAGAAACCCCTGCTTCCTGGCTAACGGCAACAAACAGCAGTACCGCAAGGTAGAGCCTTAGTGGCAGCCCCATAGCCTTGATTATCGTCCAGGTGTTTTCTTCACGCGCTTTTTTAGACACGCCGTGGATTATAAGCCCCAGCAGCGAAACGGCTCCCCAGGCTATAAGATAGGAAAACAATACCAGTATAACTACCGCTACCCAGTGGCCTACAGGCACACCGCCCATTTTACGGTCCAGCAGGGGCTGGGGCAGTAAAATATCCAGCAATGTAGTATCTTCGGTAGAAATCGATGCCAGGGCGTCAACAGTTTCCTGCGAAAATTTCCAAACCGCGGGACTGCCTTCTTTTTCGCTGTTCTCCACATACAGGCTCAGTGCTTCATCATCCGCCTTCACGGTACCCACATAATCTTTATTTACGGCAAGGTCGTCATCCGTGCGGCCTTCGGGTTTGTTGCTTATCAAGGCGGTTGGCACCATTTCACCGCTTTGGTCCAGCAGCTTCTGAAAGGTTATTACTATCCGCTCACGCTGCTTTTTGCTGCGCCATACGCGTTTCATGTTCAGGTATTGGCTGGCGCGTTGGTAATTTTGGTCGGCCATGGCCTGTATAAAGCCATCTACCGTACCACGGGGCGTACGCCTGCCCAGCGAATCGGCTGTGGCTTCCGTACCATCCTGGGAGGTGGCTTCGGTTCCGGTAAGGGTAGAGAGTAACTGTGCCTGTGCACGTTGCGGCAGCGCAAGCGCTAGTAGCAATGCTGCTGAAACGGTTATTTTTATAAGTATATTATTTACGTGGAGCATGATATTCTATGTGCGTTTTATAGTGTTAAAAATACTAAATATAAAACGGTTCGGATGCCATTTTAACGTTAGCTTTGGAAAATGTGTCACTATAATTTAGAGATTTATTATGGCGTAATTGTGTAGTTTTGTAAAAAGCTATACTCTGCATGAAAACCATTTTTTATACCCTCTCACTTTTTGCCACACTGGTATGTGGTGCCCAGCAATATAAATTGGTAGATTTTAAAACGCTGGATGCCCGGATTTCATTTAACATACCTGAAAAATCGGTCCATGGTTTTGTGAGTTATACGTTTGAGGTTTTGGGCAAAAAAACCGATACCATTTACATCGATGCGCAGAATATGCAGTTTGAGGATGTAAAAGTTAACGGCAGAAAGAAAACGGGCTGGATAGCCTCTACAAAGGCACTGAAGCTTTTTAAAGGCTATAAAAAAGGAAAGAACACTGTTACATTTAATTACACGGCGCATCCTAAGCAAACCCTGTACTTTGTGGGTGATGTTAGCGCATCTACCACAGGCTGGGTTACTAAAGCAACAGCAGGCGGCGATACCATACCACACTTCAGGCAAAGCTTTACCAACGGCGATGTGCAGCTATGGACTCAGGGCCAGGGGAAATATACCAGCCACTGGCTGCCCAGTTTTGATGATGTAAACGAGAAAGTAATTTTTAACCTGACCGTGGGCGATGCCAATACAAACTATGAAGTACTGGCTAACGGTAAAATGTCAGGGATGTTTACAGAGCATTCTGAACGGTTCTGGGAGTATAAAATGGATAAGACCATGAGCAGCTACCTGGTAATGCTGGCGATGGGAAATTTTAAAAAATGGGAAGAAAAAGCCACTTCAGGCACTCTGATGGAGTATTACCTGCGCACGGAAGACAGCCTTAAATACGCGCCTACCTACCGCGATAGTAAACGGATATTCGATTTTTTTGAGCGGGAAATAGGGGTGCCGTATGCATGGGGAATATACAGGCAGGTACCGGTACTCGATTTTTTGTATGCGGGTATGGAAAATACTTCGTCCACAATTTTCAGCCAGGATTTTGTGGTAGATGAAACGGGATTTAATGACCGTACCTACATCAATGTGAATGCGCATGAACTGGCGCACCAGTGGTTTGGCGACCTTGTAACGGCCGAAAGCGGCACCCACCACTGGCTGCAGGAGGGGTTTGCTACCTATTATGCCCTGCTTGCCGAGCAGGAATTGTATGGCGAAGACCATTTTAATTATGAACTGTACCAGCTTGCAGAACGCCTGGAGCAAGCCAGTAAAACAGATACCATTCCCGTTATGAATGAAAAGGCCAGTACGCTGTCTTTTTACCAGAAAGGGGCATGGGCGCTGCATATATTGCGTGAGGGAGTGGGGCATGAGGCATTTCGCACGGCGGTGAAAAACTACCTGACAAAGTATGCCTTTAAAAATGTAAATACAAACCAGTTCCTATCTGAAGTAAAGGCTGTTGCACCCGGTTATGATACCGAAACCTTTAAGAGGCGATGGCTGGAAAGCGGCACCTTTGAAGTAGAGGAAGCGCTGGCCCTGTTAGGCAAAAACAAGTTCATGCAGGCATATTTTTCGCTGGGCGAATTGCAAGGCAAACCTTTCGCGGAAGCGAAAGAAACCTACTTGGCGATTATGAAATCGGATGTGTTTTATCCTGTAAAGGAAGAAGTGTTGTTCCAGATTGCTAAAGTGCCGTTTGAGGAGAAAGCTGAGATTATACGGCTGGCTATGGCAAGCGGTAAGCTGAAGCTGAGGCAGGCTGTGGCGCGCACTATTGCAAATGTGCCTGCGGCATTTGCAGAAGAATACAAAACGCTGCTGTTTGACGATTCGTACATCACTAAGGAGATAGCGCTTAATGTATTGTATAAGCGTTTCCCGGAGCGGCAGGCAGAATTGTTGGACATCAGTAAAAACTGGATTGGGTTTAACGATAAAAACCTACGCATACTGTGGCTTACTTTAGCGTATGCCTCTAAAACATACAACCCGGATAATAAAGATGATTATTATGCAGAGCTCATTCACTACGCAGGAAGCAGTTATGAGAGCAGCATCCGCCAGAATGCGCTGCAAAACCTTCTGTATATAGGCAAAGCCGACCCGCTGGTGTGGCAAAACCTGGTTAACGCCACACTGCACCACAAATGGCAGTTTGTAAAATTTGGTAAAGACAACCTGCGTAAGCTACTCAAAAAGCCGGGCTACCGCGAATTGATAACCAGTATCTTACCCAACATTAGCGAAGCGGAAAAGGTAAAACTACAGCAGTTGCTGGATGAGAAATAGAAGAAATTATGCAATATAATACCCTAAAAAATGGATTAAAAATCAGCGAAATCAGTTTTGGATGTATGTCGCTTAAGGCGTCATATAATGATAACGACACGCTTATAGGCCACGCTGTAGATAACGGCATCAACCTGTTTGATACGGCGGACCTATATGAAAAAGGCGACAACGAGAAACTGCTGGGTGCAGCCCTTAAAGGCAGACGAAAAGAAATACATATCTCAACCAAAGTAGGCAACCGCTGGAAGGCAGACGGATCGGGGTGGGAGTGGTGCCCGCGAAAAGAATATATACTTACCGCCGTTGACGACAGCCTGCGCCGCTTACAGACTGATTATATCGACATGTACCTGCTGCACGGCGGCACCATAGATGACCCTATTGACGAAACCATTGAAGCCTTTGAACGCCTTGTGGAACTGGGCAAAATACGCAGCTACGGATTGTCATCAATACGGTCTAATGTGATACGCGAATATGTAAGCCGTAGTAACATAGCCGCGGTTATGACGCAGTACAGCGTGCTGGACCGCAGGCCTGAAGAAGAAACACTGCAGCTCCTTAAAGACAATACAATTGGGGTACTGGCGCGCGGTACCGTGGCATCGGGGTTACTGGCGGGTAAGCCTGCAGCACCGTACATCGGCATTGATGAAGAAATGGTAGATACTATACAGCAAGACCTTGCAAAAAGCCTTTTGCATGGGCGTAGCATGCAGCAAACGGCTTTGCGCTATGTGGCAGATAATCCTTCGGTAACATCGGCTGTTATAGGGGTACGTACTGCGCAACAGCTAGAAGACGCACTAACTGCTGCCCGTGCGCTGCCGTTAAGCAATGAGGAACTCGCCCTACTTAAAAACTTATGGGAGGGCACCACTTATGCAGAACACCGGTAAAGCTGGATTTAAGTAAAAAAAACATCAATAATTGGTATTCAATATATTACTTTTGCAGCACGCTCAAAAATAATTTTGGCAACCATTTTTTTACACGCCGTTTAAATAAATTATGATTTTCTAAACAGAAAAAAGTAAGTAAATGTATATTTTTGGCGTTTATCACCACCACCATGCAAAACGAAGAAGAAGGGGACAGGAAAGAACTTTATAATTATCAGCAAAAAGATATAGATACTATATTTGAGAAGTTTGAAGGCAAACCCGATAACTATCATTTATTGTACCAGCTGCCCACCGGAGGCGGAAAAACGGTTATCTTTTCTGAAATAGCACGCCGGTTTATAGAGAAATACCAGCGCAAGGTACTTGTGCTTACCCACCGCATAGAACTTAGCAAACAAACATCGCAAATGCTTACCGGCTTTGGCGTAAAAAATACCGTTATAGACAGCGCCGTAAAAGAACTGCCTGATGACAACGAGTTTTCATGCTATGTAGCAATGGTTGAAACGCTTAACAACCGCCTTAAAGACAAGAAGTTCCACATGGACTACGTGGGGCTGGTAATTGTGGATGAGGCGCATTACAATAGTTTCCGCAAGCTGTTTACCTATTTTAAAAACTCATTGTTTCTGGGGGTAACTGCCACGCCGTTGAGTTCAAACATTGAGCTGCCGATGTATGAAACCTACGATGAACTTATTATGGGCGAGCCTATTAAGGCGCTGATAGACCGTGGGTATCTTGCCAGGGCAATTATGTACGGCTATGATGTAGAACTTACCTCATTAAAGCTGGGCATTAACGGCGACTATACCGTAGCCTCATCTGATGAGCTGTATTCCCGCGGTGCCATGCAGGATTTGCTTTTGCAGTCATATATTTCACGCTCCCATGGCAAAAAAACCCTTATATTTAATAACGGTATCAATACATCGCTCTACGTTTATGAAACCTTCAGGGCCGCCGGGCTGCCCATAAAGCACCTTGATAACCGCACGCCCGATGTAGAGCGTAAAAAAATACTTAGCTGGTTCAATAAAACACCCGATGCGATACTTACGTCTGTATCAATTCTTACCACGGGTTTTGATGAGCCTACGGTAGAGACGATTATACTAAACAGGGCTACACGCTCGTTAACGCTGTATTTCCAGATGATAGGGCGTGGATCACGCAGGCTGCCGCAAAAGGAAACGTTTACGGTTATCGACCTGGGTAACAATGCCCAGCGCTTTGGCCTGTGGAGCGACCCTATTGACTGGCAGTACATCTTTAAAAACCCGGAGCAGTTCCTTAATAACATCCGTACCGACGAGGAGATAGAGAGTTACCACTTTTATACCATGCCGGACGACCTTCGGGCCAGGTTTGGCAAAACGCTTGATGTAACGTTTGATGTGGAGGAAGCATTTAAAGATTCGATAGAAAATAAGGAAAAGCCGAAAACGGTTATTGATAAATCTATTCGCCAGCATGCCTTTATGTGTATAGAGAATTCTGAAAACATATCTGAAGCACGAAAGCTGGCACGGGAACTGGACGGCGACATTGAGTTTCGGGTAAAACAGTATGCCAAGCTGCTAAGCAAGACCACCAAAAATTATAGGGAGTGGCTGATTGAAGATTATAAAAACAGGCTTAGCGTTTTTATAGGCCGGATATTCCATAAATTTCATGATGCGGAAACAGAGGAAGAAATACATGAATTAAAACGGCTTAATTAACACATACAGGTGTATTACGCGCATTTTATGGCCAAAAACTCAACTGGCTGTCATCTCCATTTCTTTTAGGGGGCTTTGCTTCGCCAAAAACGGTGCGCCCGCCGTATAGGTACGATTCGTTACGCTCTTTTATGATAAGCGCGTCAAAATTATCGTTTGGCGTAAAACTCTTTTCTGCTTCCATTGAAATTTCCGACAGTTTTTTAATGGCGTGTATTTTATCGCTATTGCCTATTTTTGCCCTGCTTATTGCGGTTTGCAGCGTAGTAATGGTTTCGTCAAAAACTTTTATAGGTACAGGAAACGGATGCCCATCTTTACCGCCATGCGCAAAGGAGAAGCGCGCCGGGTCGTCAAAACGGGTAGGGGTACCGTAAATTACTTCGCTAACCAGCGCCAACGATTGTATTGTCCTTGGCCCCATGCCCTGCAGCATCAGCAGGCCTTCAAAATCTTCAGGCTTGTTTTCATGAGCCATCCATAGCATGGCGCCCAGGCGCTTCATGTTTACATCCTTCATGCGCACATCATGGTGATTGGGCAGTATCAGGTGCTGCTGTATTTCTTTAATTATTTTATCCGGATGCTCGTTTACGATAAGCAACGATTTATCACGCGTACCGGCAGCATTTGCGGCGGTAAGGTTAAGTATCTGCCCCTGGTTTTCGCCATAAATAAAGGTGTGCGGCTCATTTATAAACGATTTTAAATCGTGGCTGTGCCAGTGGTAGCGGCGCGCCGTGCCGGTAACATTGTTCATTCCCTGTTGAATTACACACCAGTCGCCCGCGGTATTTACAATAAAATTATGCTGGTACAGCTGAAAACCATCTTGTATGGCCGTGTTGTCTACCTTTGCGGTAAGGCGGCTCAGGTTGGCCAGGTCGTTACCATTAAGGCCTGTTCGGTTGCCCACGGCTATAAGCTCCTGCGGGGTTTTTGTAGAGTGCCTGCCTTTGCCGCCGCAAATATAAATACCCAGTTCGCGGCTGTGTGGGTTAACCGACTTTTTAAGGGCGCCCAGTACCGATGTGGTAATACCTGAAGAATGCCAGTCCATACCCATAACCGCCCCAAAACTCTGGAACCAGAACGGGTTAGCCAGCTTCGCTATAACTTCAGCGGTGCCGAATTCCATGGCAATGGTTTCCACTATGGCAAGCCCCAGCTTAGCCATGCGCTCAGAAAGCCATAACGGTACATGCCCGCCATGCAGTGGTAAGTCAGCCGAGCCCGATTTTTTCATATAATTTATAAAGGGAATAAAGATACGGAAACCTAATGTAAGATAATTTTCTTATAGTGTTAAATATAGAATTTTATCAAAAAATAATGTTGTAAAATTCACCCTCAGCATATAAAATATTCCATAATTTTATTGCACTAATCAACCACTTATGAAACCGCGGTTTTTAATAATTTCGCTTTTGGGCGGCAGCCTTTTGGTAATGTTATGTATTGCTTCCTGCTCAAGAAAACATCTGGATGTGCAGGTGCCTATGGCACTTACCGGAAAAGACTCGCTACAGATAAAAGCTGATTCGCTGCTGGGTAAATCAACGCCGATAATGGGCTACCGGTTTGTTATTACCGGAGATTTTGACGGCGATAAAATTACTGATACCCTTATTGAGCGGTATACCGATTCGCTATACATAAAAGAAGCCCCGAAATATTATACGAGTGCCGATACTACATTTGAATATTCGGATGTGTTGTTTCTTAATTCCTACCTTGAATACAAGTCATTTATAAATTGGAAACAAAAACAATTACGGCTTCCCGGCGGTCACTTAGGCTTTCATTATATTGAAAACTGCGGCGATGTAAATGATGATGGAAAGGACGAACTCATGCTGGTAAACCAGTGGGGTGATTTTTCAAATTGCAACTCGGCGCATTTTTACACCTATGCGGATGGGCAATGGGAAAAGATCTATACCACGCCCATCTGGGAATGGCAGTTTCCGCCTACGCCATCGGCCAGTATGTTTCCGGGGCTTTTTGGTAATTTTGATTATGGCACCACCGATGATGTAGCTGATAATGCCGCGCTTGAAGCACAGCTAAAAGCCTTTAGATTCATAAAGTGGTACCCAGACCATTCGGTGGAATTTAACGGCAGGAATGATATTGGCGTTAACGGTAATGATGCTGCCTACGCGGAACTTGAAAAAATAGGAGACATGGCTTACATTAAGAAGTATTTCAGGCGTGCGGTGCTTAATGATTCGCTATACTTCAGGCGGATTGATAACCCGTCAATATATTACAGAGCAGGGGGTGCCACCTATAATGAGGACGGTGAAGATGTGCCACTACTACCACTTGATGATGGCGCAAGTGATGTAACCACGCGTATATTTATAAGGCATCCGCAATCGCCATTTAACACGACGCGCAGATAAGATTTAACAAAGACTTATTTAATTAAAATCCTATGGTTACATATTGTAATTTAACCCTTTATACTATTTAAGGTGTAACACTTGTTAATTTTTTTTTAAAATTAAAACCACTACACTCACGATCTCGTAAATGTCCAAAAAATGGATAAAAATGACACAGAATTACTTTTTAGTCCTGGAGCTTCCGGGGGGAAACGAAATGAGATTTAAGGAGAACGGCGACAGTCCAAAAAATTTTTGGCCTAAAGCGAAAAATGCAATATATTCCGGCACCGCCAAAATAATATGTAACCGTAATGATACCGGTGTTTCGGAAGTGATAAGGGCATATGCCGACGAAGTTAAGTGGTTTACCACTTTTCTTTTATTACAGATGCAGCTTAATCCGGCAGATTTTAGCGAGTCGGTACTATACAACAAAGCGGCTGCCATGCTTGCTACTCTAAAAAGTGAAACAATTATAGATACTACCGATAGTTTCCAGTTGGTAACTATCGAAGCATAATCACCCTACATTACAACACTTTTATATAGCAGAAAACCACGGGTAGTGCCCGTGGTTTTCTTACCTAAAAAATAAAGAAAGGAGTTAGTCTTTCTTTTTATCTTTGTATTGTTCCAGTAGCTTCTGCTTAAAATCTTCCTCTGCTTTTTTTAGTTTCATAATTTTAGCCGACCCAATAATGGGCTTAAGGTCTTCTACCAGTTTTGCCTTAAGGTTAAAGAGTTCTTTATCTGCTGCCTGTAGCTTATTGAGGTAGCCTTCGGCTTCTTTGTCGCTCATTTTGTCTAAGCCTACCTCATCAATTTTTTTAATCAGGCCGCGCATTACATCATGGCGCAGTTTAAACTGCTTTTCGTCGTAAGCATTATACACCGGCCAGAATTTAGCTGCCTCATCGGTGGTCAGGTTCAGCTCCGTAGTAAAATACGATACTTTGAGCGCTTTTATTTGCTCATGCTTATTTTGCGCATATCCTGTAAGGCAGCACATAAGCAGTAATATGGGTAATAACGTCTTAAATATTTTCATCTGTTATTCGTATAAGTTGTTGTAGAGCAGGTATTCTTCAATAGCTTCATCACTCACTGCTAATGATGCCTCCAGGTTGTCAATATCCTGCTGGCTCAATTGCTGGGCAATGTCATAGGTACTGGCATTTGTATTGTATACCAGGTAGGTTTCAATAGCGGCATCATCGGGCTGATTTGCAGTTTGCGGTGTGTCAAGCAAAAAGAACCATCCTGCTGCCATCAGTACTATAAATACCGCCGCGGCACTAAGCCATGCCGGTATGCGCCTGTGCAGCGCTACCACTTTAGGTTCTGCTTTAGCTTCAGCCAATGGTAGTTGTGCCATTAGCCTTTCTGTAAAGCCCTCAAAATAGTTATCAGGCGTACTGAACCCCGGTTTTAGTTTTTCTCCTTCATGTAATTTAAACTCCTTCATGGTTATTAGACTTTAGTATTACCAAATGGTTTAATGGCGGTTAACATAATCCTCTATTTTTTTTACCGCATGGTGGTAGGAAGCTTTAAGTGCGCCTACGCTGGTATTTAATATCTCCGAAATTTCCTCATATTTCAGTTCCTGAAAATAGTGCATCTTAAACACCAACTGCTGCTTTTCCGGCAGCGCTGCCACGGCCTGCTGTAGTTTGAGCTGTATGGCGTCGCCTTCAAAATATTCATCTGCAGTCAGGTTTTTTAGCGATTTTTCCTGAAATTCACCGCTGGTAAGGCCACCCTTGCGTGCCCGCTGGCTTATAAAGGTAAGCGCTTCATTAGTTGCTATGCGGTACATCCAGCTAAAGAGTTTGCTTTCGCCTTTAAAATTCTTCAGGTTCTGGAATACTTTTATAAACGTATTTTGCAACACGTCATCGGTATCGTCATGGCTAAGCACTATAGTACGGATGTGGTTATACAACGGGCGGCTGTACTGCGCCACGAGTTGGCGAAAGGCCACATCGCGGGTACTGTCGTTAAGCAATTGTGCTATAAAAGCCTTTTCGTCGTTCAAAGTGCAAAACCTTTATTATTTAGACTAAAGATACTGCAAAAGGTTTAAACGGCATATATTTAAGCCTGACACTAAATCGATATAACGAAAACTTTATGCAATATCCTTTACTCTTTGTAAGGGATATTGTATTTTTGGGTTTTAACTACAACTATGGTCAAAACAGTAATTTTTGATATGGACGGCGTTATTGTAGACACCGAGCCACTGCACCACTTTGCCTACCACAAGCACTTTAAGCACCTTAATATAGATGTAACGCCGGAGTTGTATGCCACCTTTACCGGGCTGAGCACCAAGAATACCTACCAGCGCCTTATCGATGCCTTTGCACTTGAGCACGAAGTACAGGACTTGGTGCGTAGCAAGCGCGACTTTTTCAATGAGGTTTTTGACACTAATGAAGAACTTTCCCTTTTGCCGGGTGTTTTTAGCCTGATACAAGATTTGCATGCTAACGGAATTCAACTGGTGCTGGCATCATCGGCAAGTAAGGAGACTATAAAACGGGTTTTTGACCGTTTTGGGCTTCATCAGTATTTTACACATACAGTTAGTGGAGAGGATTTCCCGCAATCTAAGCCGCACCCGGCCATATTTTTAAGGGCCGCCGAACTATCCGGCACGCCGGTAACCGAATGTATTGTTATTGAAGACAGTACAAACGGCATAAAAGCATCTAAAGCCGCCGGGATATTTTGTGTGGGCTACAGGAGCGCCAATACCGTACCGCAAAACCTTGATGAAGCAGACAGGGTTATAAGCCATTTTGATGAACTGAATGCGGAGACGGTACGCAACCTGGTTTAGTGTTTAATTTTTAAAACTAAGGGGCTAAGTGCCTCAACAACTAAGAAACTCAAAAAAATGATAAAGGCAGTAATATTTGATATGGATGGGGTAGTGGTGGATACAGAACCGCTAAGCCACAGGGCCAACAAAAAATTTTATGAATCCCTGGGGATTGATGTTACCGATGATGTGTATGCTACCTTCATTGGGAACAGCGATAAAAATATAATCCAGAAGATAAAAAATATATACGGCGTTAAGGCTGGAGAGGATGAGTTGGTTGACCAATGCCTTGATTATTATTGCCGTGAATTTGACGCTGACGAAACCTTACAGCTCATGCCCGGTTTAAAGGACCTGGTTATCGATTTATATGATAACGGAGTTACACTTGTACTTGCGTCATCATCATCTAAAGTTAAGATAGAAAGGGTATTTAACCGTTTTGGGTTAAACCAGTACTTCAAATCAAAAATAAGCGGGCAGGACTTTGAATTCAGCAAACCGCACCCGGCCATTTTTTTAGAAGCGGTAGTACAAACGGGCTTTACTGCTGACGAGTGTATTGTTATTGAAGACAGTACAAATGGGGTAAAGGCCGCAAAGGCGGCAGGTATATTTTGCATTGGCTACAAGAGCGACGAACACAGCCTGCAGGACACTTCGCAGGCTGATATGGTTATAAAAGACTTTAGCGAACTGAGTTACGGGAAGATTACAAGTTTAATATAATTGTTTCAAGTTTCAAGTTGGCTCACTCAGGCCGCTTGACAAACAACTTTAAAACTAACCTGAAACTTAAAACTTCAAACAAACAAATGACTAAAATTCATGCTGTAATCTTCGACATGGATGGTGTGGTTATTAACTCTGAGCCTTTGGGCTTAAGGGCCAATACCGAACTGTTTAAGCAACTGGGGCTTGATGTGCCGGAATCGGTATATGCTACCTTTGTGGGATCTGCACCCACAGATAACCTGCGTAAGCTAAAGCAGTTGTATACCATACCCCTGGAGTACCCGGAACTTATTAAATTCCGCTCTAAAATTTATTTCGATTTATTCGATAAAGCCGAGGATTTGCAACTAATGCCCGGCTTTATTGATTTTATTACCTATTTAAAAGACAATGGTATCGTAACCATATTGGCCACATCATCCTTCAGGGAAAAAATAAAGCGGGTGTTTGATAAATTTCCTATGCTGGCATCATGCTTTGATGATGTGGTAAGTGGTGAGGACTTTGAGTTTACAAAACCCGACCCCGCCATTTTTATAGAAGCGGTAAAGCGCACCGGCTTTGATAAAAGCGAGTGTATAATTATAGAAGACAGCACAAACGGCATAAAAGCCGCAAAGGCTGCCGGTGTATATTGTGTGGCCTACAAAACCGGACACGGCGTAACCCAGGACATGACCAACGCCGATAAAATTATCACGGATTTTAGGCAACTTAGCCCCCTAACCCCCGAAGGGGGAACTGCTAAGTGGAATTCCCCCTTCGGGGGTTAGGGGGCTTGGCATTATTGGGCCAGTCCCTCCTTATATACCCGCAGCGCGCGCTCCCTTGCTTCTTTATGCTCTACAATAGGCTTGTAATCAAAATCCTGAAATTCAGGTACCCACTTGCTGATGTACTTTAGGTCTGCATCAAATTTCTTAACCTGTTCACTTGGGTTAAATACCCTGAAGTAGGGCGCCGAGTCAACACCGGTACCAGCAGCCCACTGCCAGTTGCCTATGTTGCTGCTTTGTTCATAATCCAGCAGTTTTTCGGCAAAATATGCCTCGCCCCTCCGCCAGTCCAGCAGCAGGTGTTTGCATAAAAAGCTGGCCACTACCATACGCACGCGGTTGTGCATAAACCCGGTAGCATTCAGTTGGCGCATGCCCGCATCTACCATGGGATAACCGGTTTTACCCTGGCACCAGGCGGTAAAATCAGCATCGTTATCACGCCACTTTATATTGTCATACTGCGGCTTAAAGGCCTTGGTAACCGTGTGTGGGTAGTGCCACAATATCTGCATGAAAAATTCACGCCAAATCAGTTCTTTTAAAAAAGTAATAGTATTGCTCTGGAGTGCCTTATTAACCAGTTCGCGTATGCTTACTGCGCCAAACCGAAGGTAGGGGCTCAGGTGAGATGTACCATCTTCGTTTGCCGGAAAGTTACGTGTACCCTCATAATCGTCTATTAGCCCTTTAGAAACATCGTATTTTTTGGGTTTGATATCAGATTCCGTAAAACCAATATCGTTCAGGCTTAAAAAAGGGTAGTGGTGCGTAGCGACGTTTTCTGCGTTTAGTTCAGTATTATATACTACGGGTTTGCTTTCGCCCAATTTAAACAACCAGCGCTTACTGTAGGGCGTATATACTATATAAGGCTCTCCGTTATCCTTAAGTATTTCATCTTTCTCAAAAATTACCTGGTCTTTAAAGGTTTTAAATGCAACGCCTTTACCTTTTAAAAGGGTAGCAATTTCTGCATCACGCCCGCGGGCGTAGGGTTCATAGTCGTGGTTAGTATACACAGCCTTTACATCCTGCTCCTGCAACAATTTACTGAAAACAGCTTCAGGTGTATCATGAAATACCGCCAGTGAACGGTTGTGCTTTTTTAGTTCAGCATTAATGTCCGCCAGTAATTCCGCTATAAATGTTACCCGTGCATCATTCCTCGGCAACTCGGCCAGTATGTTTTTATCAAATATAAAAATGGGCAGCACTTTTTCGCCGGCCTTTAGTGCTTCGTGTAATGCAGTATTATCGTGTATGCGCAGGTCGCGCCGGTACCAGAATACAATCATCGGTTATTCTTTAAATGGGCCAAAAAGTTCAATTAGTTTTTTTTCCCTGTAGGCAAATATTTCATCAATTTTTGGTTTTACCAAAAAAGGGTGTACCATCCGGCCAATAAAACCTAATGGTAGCTTATAGTGTAGCAGGTCTTCCATTTCTACACCTCCGGGAATTTCCTTAAAAAAATGCTTGTGGTGCCAAAAATCATACGGGCCATACCGCTGCTCGTCTACAAAAAAAGCGTGGTCCTGCACATGTGTTATCTCGGTTGCCCAATTCATTTTAATGCCAAAAAGTGGTGTAATTGTGTATGTTATTACCTGTCCGGCAAACATTTTACGGTCTGCGCCTCCGGTAGTGATAAATCCCATGGCGGGTGGTGTAATTACGGCAAGGTTTTTGGGATCACTCATAAAATCCCAAACCTCGTCAAGGGTTATGGGCAGATTTTGTTTAGAATGGAGCGTATACAGCATTTTTTCAGGAATTTTTTTGTTAAAGTTACTCAAACAAAATGGCCCTGAAAGTATATAATATTATATTTTTAGTATTTTTTAACAGCCGTATACCTGATATTAACTAATTTAGCAACCGAAAATAATAATTATTATTAATATGAGAAATTTAATCCTTGGCGCAGCCTCTGCTATTATGCTTTGCTTCAGCGCATCAGCGCAAATACAAACACCCCAGGCGAGCCCACATTCTGTAATAGAACAAATGGTAGGTCTTACAACTGTTAAAATAGATTATAGCAGGCCAAGTGCCAGGGGAAGAGCGGTTTACGGGGAGTTGGTTCCTTTTGGCCGTTTGTGGAGAACAGGGGCGAATGCAAATACCACTGTAACCTTTAGCGATGATGTGATTATTGCAGGAAAAACCCTTAAGGCCGGTAAATATGCCCTGTATACACAGCCAAAAGTAGATAGCTGGGATATTATTTTTTACACTGATACAAACAACTGGGGCCTTCCTGAAAAATGGGACGAAACTAAGGAGGCAGTACGCACAAGTGTAAAACCTGAATTCCTTAATCGTTCTGTGGAAACGCTTACGATAGGTATGAATGCCCTTGATGCCGACTTTGGATACCTTGAAATTGCATGGGAAAAAACAATGGCAGCCGTTAAAATTGAGGTACCTACGCGTGCAACAGCGCTTAAAAGCATAGAGGAAGCTATGAGCGGCCCTACCGCAGGCTCGTATTTTGCCGCAGCGCAATATTTTTACCAAAGCAATGCCGACCTTACCAAGGCACTTACCTGGATAGACGCGGCTATAAACCTTACACCAAAAGGTGAGGAAGTCCCTTTTTACATGTACAGGCAAAAAGCCCTTATACAGGCAAAAACAGGCGACAAAGAAGGGGCACTTGCTTCGGCTAAATTGTCATTGCAGGGGGCTGAAAAGGCCGGTAATGCGGATTACATAAAAATGAACAAAGACTCTATTAACGAGTGGAGCAAGAAGTAATATTACAGTTATAAATATCGACGCCCTCATA
>NZ_JBKJHD010000023.1:0-56313 GCF_046613695.1 Flavobacterium sp. RHBU_24
ATAAATAACAACAAACTTAATTTAAAAATTACACTATGTATTTTCAACACGTATACGATAAATCACTGGCTCAGGCAAGCTATTTTATAGGCTGCCAGGCAAAAGGCGAGGCAATAGTTATAGATGCTAAAAGGGATATAGATACCTATCTTGACATTGCAAAACAAAACAACATGAAGATAACCCACATTGCCGAAACGCATATTCATGCCGATTTTTTGGCAGGATCGCGTGAACTGGCAGCTGCTACGGGAGCCAAGATGTACCTTTCTGATGAAGGCGGCGACGGATGGCAGTATGAGTTTGACCACACAGGCTTAAAACACGGTGATGTAATTACCGTGGGCAACCTTACCTTAGAAGTTTTGCACACACCGGGGCATACACCCGAAAGCATCAGTTTTTTGTTAACAGACCATCCTGCAACAGACAAACCTGTTATGGTGTTTACGGGCGACTTTGTTTTTGTAGGCGATATAGGGAGACCCGATCTTTTAGAAAAAGCTGCAGGGTTTATAGGGACTCAGGAAAAAGGGGCCAGACAAATGTATGAGTCCATACAGCGTTTTGCCGCGCTTCCTGAGTATGTTCAGGTATGGCCGGGGCATGGTGCCGGTTCGGCTTGTGGTAAGGCATTAGGCGCCGTTCCCAGTTCTACCGTAGGGTACGAACTGATCAGAAACTGGGCTTTTCAATATAAAGACAATGAGGCTGGTTTTGTAGAATATTTGTTAGACGGCCAACCGGAACCGCCTAAGTATTTTGCCATGATGAAACACCTTAATAAAGTAGATCGTCCTTTGCTTGTTGAAGTTCCAAAACACAGTAAACTGAGTAAAGAAGTATTTTTACAAGCGTACCATGACGGGATAAAAATAATAGATACGCGTAATAAAGCTGATTTTGCCCAGGCACATATACCGGGAGCTATAAACATTCAGGGAAACAACTCTTTTGCTACCTGGTGCGGATGGTTTTTAAATTATGAGGAGCGATTTATCCTTATTGCCGATGAAAGCCAGATGGATGACCTTACCCGTAAGTTAATGCGCATAGGCCTTGATAATATTTATGGTTATGTAGAAGATATTACCTCCTTGGGTATAAAAACCGAAAGCAGTGAGATTATAGACCTTCAGGCTTTTAAAGAAAGTATCGGTAAAGCGCACGTTCAGATTGTTGATGTGCGTGGTGAAAACGAATTTAAAAGCGCTCATGTTAAAGGTGCTGACAATGTGTTTGTGGGTACCCTTGAGAAAAACCTTTCCAGGATTAATACGAATAAGGAAATTGTAATTCATTGCCAGAGCGGAGACCGTGCCACCATAGCACAATCAATACTCGCCAGGCACGGTATCAAGGTAAAAAATTATTTGGAAGGAATGAAAGAATGGAGTGAAAAAGGGAAAAAAGTAGTGCAAAATTGACTATAACACCCTTTAAACAGCTATAACCCGGGCAAACCTGCATAGCTGTTTATCTGGCATGAACGTTGCGCATAGTTACTTAACTGAACGAAGTAATTGACTTCAATTAATTGAGTAATCTGTACAGAATTAAAAATCACATACTACTTACAATAAGTGCATAATTACTTTTACGGTTTGAACTGGGCAATACTAATAAGGCATACTACGTGACAATACAGGATTTTATATAGATTTAACCCATACTTTTAATTAAATTTCCCGAAAGAAATATTGCAGTAATTGAAAAACGGCATCAATGCATAATACTATAATAGGTACATTTTTAGATAGATGCCATCAACATTCCATTAATTATCATTTGCAACCATTTTATTGTTGTTTTGTTCCCCTTTAATAATCTCCCCGACATTGCTTTTAGCTTGTGTAATTGAAGGTAACCAGGGATTCAAATTTTCAGTTTAATAATTTATCTCATCTGTACTTTTAATAAGATGTTACTTTTTTCTATGATTTTTAGCTATATAAAAGTTTAAAGAAAGCAGATTTTCATTATAAGGTGTATGTCATCAAACCTAGTCATTTTTTACATCCTATAAACGTTCATATGCAGTCATTCAGGATAAATGATTCCAGCTTTTCTGTTATTTTCTCAGTTCGTTTTGAGAATAGGAAGCTTTTTCAGGGAAGCCAATAAATTCGGGATTTTTCGGATCTTTAATTTCATCATATAATTTTTATAATAAAATTTAATATTCTCAAAGCAACATCCAAAATGTCAAGATGAACGTTTCTTTAAGATTTCCTGAAATTAAAAGCTACTATTTATGTTCAATAGCCGGGGCTCCTAAGTAGCTGGGGTATTTGTCATTTGGATTAACCACTATCCGTTCAAGTACCACCTCCGGGTCTACCATATAGATTTTCAATGTATGCATCCCTGCGGATTGAACATCAAGATTTATATCCAGCCAACGCTGGTTGTCAAATACCTCACTCCTGCGGGGTTTGCTGCGCGACACAAGGGCATAATCAGGCCCGCGGTCTGGCAGGGGTATCAAAGTTTTAGACCGTGCAAGGTTAGCGGGGGTATATTCTTTAAACTCATCGTGGTATCCTTTTCTTGCATCTAAAACAATAGGTTCACTACCGTCAATTGCAACCGCTATCCTTAATCCCCTGGCAGGGTTTATATCCTGGGTAGGCAGTATGCCCAGGCACACCTTTGTAGGGCCGGCTTCCGGCAGAAATATATTGTATTCTAAACGTGGCGCTTTATTGGGAGAGACACTTGATGCTGTTACCGGATAAATACCCATGCAGGCTTCAGCTCTCCCCAGGTCTGGCAGCACGATCCATTTGGCATCCTTGTCCGGAACGCTAGCGCTGAATTTATCAGCGGGGATGGAAAACTCACCCGAGTAGCCACCGTAATAAGGTGTTTTACTGACAAGTGCTGCTTTTTTCACAGTATTTACAGTTACAGTTAATTTGGTATCGCCCTGTGCTATCTCTATTGTGCCGGTTGCTTTGCCTTCCGGCGCAGTTTGCCAGTCAATATCTACATATATACGTTGTTCTTTTTCGGCGCTGCCTTTATTTGCGCTGAGCCTGATCCAGGGCTTATCAGCTTTTGCCGTGAACTGTACCGTACCAGTGCCACGGTTAAAAATGTCGATGTAATAACGTTGTTTATCTAAGGCGTCAAACTGTGGTAATTCGGCTTTGCTACCAGCAACGGGCCAGGCCGCTGTACTGCCTTCAACCGCTGCACCAAGCGATGGGGCGGGCAACGGTGTTACCTCCATGAGTTCCGGTAAAGCGTTCTGCTTTGGCATTGACCATTGCTTGTAGCCAATGTGCACATCGCTCATCATGTTCTTCCATTTGCCACCGGCAATGGAATCATTGTAACGTATGCTTAGCTGCTTATCCAGTTCAAACAGGTTACGCGCAAGTGTGGCGTAGTCGTTAGCGCTTACCCTTCCTTGCTTGGCGTAAAGGTTATTTCTGCCTGCTGCCAAGTACATTTGGGCTACACCCGCCGAAGCTTTGGTTGGATACAGCACCAGTTGATAATAAGCATCTAATGCTTCTTTAGGCATCTTTTTCTCCAATGTTTCGGCACGGGCAGTCAGTTCCTGCCATTGTTTTGCTATCCGCTCGGCCTCATCATAATTCACAAAACTGAAGATATTGCAATCCTGCACCTCTGCTTTGCGCATCAGGTTGTATTTAGAATATTTTGATACGATGCCTGCAATCTCCGTGGCATGTTCACTGCCGAAGATACCGGTAGCCCAGTCTACCATATAATCAAAAGTCTGGTCAGCCAATACGGCATTTGGATCCCAGGCATAGCGCATGATAAAATCGATTGGCATTTCCTTAGGCTTAAGGTCGCCCACATTCACGATCCAGATACGGTCAATACCGCTTTGATACGCCAGGTTAAACTGTTCGCGTAATTTCGGTACAGTAGTAGTATTTACCCAGCGGTCGTTCCAGGGCCCGCCATTCATGTCAATATGGTAATACAGCCCCATGCCACCTTTGCGTTTCAGTTCCTTGGCAGGCGCAGTACGCCTTATGTAACCCCAGTTGTTATCGCAGAAGAGCAGGGTTACATCATCCGGTACGTTCATCCCTGCGTCGTAGTACCGTTGCACCTCTGTAAATATGGCCCAAAGCTGAGGTACTTCGCTTGGATCTTTGCCATATACTTTGCGGATAATCTCCCGCTGGTCAGCAATAACCTTTTTCAGGGTCATGATGTTCTCAGCATCATCGCCCTTGCCCATAGCCACGTCGCCGTCGCCGCGCATGCTCATGGTAATGAGGTTATCGTAGTTTTTGTTACGCTCCAGGCCTTCAGCCCAGAATTTTTTCAGGTTCTCTGCGTTGGTCACATAATCCCATGGGCCAATCGCGTCTTTACGTTTGGTGTATTCCTTTTGTGAGCGCATCATCGGCTCGTGGTGTGAGGTGCCCATTACAACGCCGTACTCATCGGCAAGGACAGGGCTCATGGGGTCGTCCTCATTAAACGCATTGCCCCACATGGCCGGCCATAAATAGTTGGCTTTTAACCGCAGCAGCAATTCAAACATGTGTGCATAAGCTTTTGAATTAACACCACCAAATTTTGCCGTTGCCCAGCCCGTAAAGGAAGGGCTTTCATCATTGATAAAAATACCACGGTATTTTACCTTGGGCGAAGGTTGTACATAGCGCCCCGGTTTGATGTATACTGCATTGCTTTTTTTTACAGGGGCATCGGCCCACCAATACCAGGGCGATACTCCCATCTTCTCCGAAACATCGTAGATACTATAAATGGTGCCACGCTTATCGCTACCGGCAATAACCAGGTTATTGCCTACGGTTTGTATTACAAAAGATTCCCATTGCCCTTTAAGGGCACTTACATCTAATTTTTTTGCGGCTACAAGCTGGTCTATCAATTTGCTTTTACCAATGGTGCCCACTATAATCGACCCGGCAGCAGGCTTGGTGCTTTCCACTACCAGTGATGCGGTACCCGTTACCTTGCGTATATCATCACCAAGATCATTTGCAGCCCTTCTTACACCTTTCCAATCTGCCGGGTCTACGTAGATAGGCGCTGTTTTTCCATCGGCTGAAATCCTGAAAGCATCCGCAGCAGCAGTTTGCTGTATGTAATTCGGTAATAGGCTTAATGTATTATTCGTATTTTGTGCATTCGCCACAGTGCATATAAATAGTAAAGCAATGCATATTAATCTTTGTAGCATAAGGAGTGTATCAGATAATTAAATTGGCAAAAAGGATTAGATTATTTTACAAAAATGCTTTCAGGGGCTCCAAGGTAAGAGTCCTTGCCGCTGCCGGTATCAATCACGAATTTCTGGAAAACAACTGCACTATCTATTGGCCATACTTTCAGGACATGGGTGCCTGAAGACAGCCCTTTGACTTTTAAAGATTTGATTTTGATGTGGTCTCCTACGGATTTGCTCCACCAGGGAGCATATTTATAATCAGGCATCTCTTCCCCTTCGTTAATGTTAATAATCTCGGGTTCGCGGCCGTCAATAGACAGGGCAAATTTCAAGCCGCCGCTTTTTGAGAAGTCCTGTAGGGGGTAGAGGAAGGCACTTATTTCGGCCTCGTCCGCAGCGTCTAAAAGCGTGAACTTATATTCGAAGCAGGGTTTGTTGTTGCCCTCAACCTTATTGTTTACTGCGTTAATAAGCAGGCCGTCCCCCGTGCGCCCAAGATTAGGCACTACTTCCCAGTCCATATTTTTACCGTTTACATTGCCCGTAAAATGGCTGGCTTCAAATGCTAACGTACCTTGGTTCTCGATAAAGCCGGCGGCTTGCGGCTGTTTTTGCCTAACCGGCACTACTATTTTATATTCTTTTCCGGCACCGGATACGGAGATGTGCCCGGTTGTAACATCTTTAGGCAGCTTATTCCAGTCGATGCTGGCATATACTTTATCGTTAAATTGTGTGGTGCCGGAGGTGGGCGAAAGTTTAATCCAGGGATCAAGCGCTTTAATCGTATAAGATAACGGCTGTTGTCCGCGGTTAATGATATCAATATAGAAGTTTTGATTGTTAAGAGGGTCAAATATTGGAAATGAGGTGCTAAAATCCCAGTCGGCCTCTACATCCAGCCATCCCCAAACAGGTCTTCTGCCGTATTCAATAAGGTAACCAAGTTCGGCAGCATCGGGCACCTGTACATAAGTTACAGCCGGCATGGCATTTAACGGAGGGTGATACCAGCCTGTATAGCCTATATGTGTTTGGGACATCATGTGGTTCCATTTGCCGTTGTTCATTTGGTGGTATTCTTCAGTCAGTTTTTTGTCCTGCCCAAATAATTCTTTCGTCCTATCCGCGTAGAAGTTGGCGGCAGCAGCACCCCGTTCGGCATAATACCTGTTTTTGCCGGCGCAAACATACATTTCATTAAGGTTGGCACACATTTTTACAGGGGAGAGCACCAGTTGGTAGAAGGCATCTTTGTATTCGCTTCCAAGTTTGCTGTAGAGGGTTTCACTTCTGTCTGCCAGTTCATTAAAATCGGTTATGATGCGGTCTGCCTCTCGGAAGTTTTCTATGCTGTACGTTTCCGGCTTAAGCATTTCCGGTGTACGGCGGGCATTGTATTTGGTATATAAAGCCATTATTTCAGCAATTTCCGTTGCGTATACTACCCCGAATTGTTGCTCTGCCCATTTGCGGTAGTACAACGGCAGGTCTTTTGCTTTTATGGCACCAGGGTTCCAGGCATAATCCATAAAAAAACTAATAGGGAGTTCCATAGGTTTTATGTCCCCCACGTTCACAATCCAAAGGTCTTTAACACCGTGTTCATATGTAAGTTTCATTTGCTGCCATATGCGTTCTATCTGGGTAACATTTTGCCAACGATAGGATACCGGCGCGCCTACATAATCTACATGGTAATACATCCCGTATTTCTTTTTACTGCCCTGCGGTTCCTTTTCGGGCAGGTAGCGGATATTGCCCCAGTTATCGTCGCTGAATAACACGGTAATGTCATCGTCCACCCGCATCCCTTTGTCGTAATAGTCCTGCACTTCTTTATAAATTGCCCAAACCTGGGGCACTGTTTCAGCCGGCTTCCCTGTTACGTTGCTTATAATCTCCCTTTGGTCTTTTATTATTTCTTTAAGCAGGTCTACAGCCGTCTCCTCGCTCATACCCGCATCGCCATCCCCGCGCATGCCAACCGTTACAACGCTTTCATAATTCCCCATGCGTTCAATTCCCCCGCGCCAGAATTCCTGAAGCTTTTCCTTGTTTTTAGTATAGTCCCAGGCGCCGCCATTGAAGAGCGACCACTCGTTATGGGCGCGCATCATCGGCTCGTGATGGCTGGTAGACATAACGATGCCAAATTCATCTGCGGTTTTAGGGTTCAGGGGATCATCTACGTTAAACATGGTAGGCAGCCACATCGAAGGCCATAGAAAATTCGCTTTTTGCCGTAAAAGCAGCTCAAATATTTTCTCGTAACACTGGTGGTTGATGCCCCCGAATTTCTCAAAAGCCCAGTACCGGAAGGCAGGTGATTCGTCGTTAATGAAAATTCCCCTGTATTTCACAGCGGGGCCTTTCGAAACATAGCGTACTTCATCCATAAAGATTTGCGCGTTTTTTTTAACCGGTACGTCCGCCCACCAGTACCATGGTGATACGCCAATGCTTTCCGAAACCGTAAAGGTACCAAAAGCGGCACCCCGCCTGTCCGAGCCGACAATAACCAGGGCCTTTTCAACACCCGGAAAGGGTTTGCGGACTGTCTGGATCATAAAACCTTCCCAGCAGCCATTTATTTCATCAATGTTTATTTTCTTGCTCTTTACGAGGTTTGAGATAAGTTTGCTGTTCCCTATCGTGCCGATTATTACCACGTTATTCCCAAGGTTGGAAAATCCTTTATTAACATCAGGTTTTTTCCCAGTAACCATTTCAATATCTGCCGACAGGAAGTGTGCGGCTTTGTTCACCAGTATATTTTCTGAGGAATCTACATATATACCTGAAACTATTGCGTTAGCGACCAATGGAAATTGACGGGTGCCCTGCTGGGAATTGCTGACAGGTAGTTGAGCAAAAGCGGCGTTGGTGAGCAAAATGAATAAAATCACCGTGAAAAAACATTCGTTTTTCATTAGTATTACTGTAATTGTGGGATTATGAAAGTTTAGCAATTTCGGATAAAAAAATCGATTGCGGCTATAAATCTGCTGCAATAAAGCTAAAACGTATTCGTAGAAGGGGTGCATTAACGCAGTTTGGAAAGCATTGAACTTTGCACATACTATCTGTGGCTTTAGCGGTTTACAGCCCCTCTCCATGTGATGTTCCCAAATTACGCTTAAGAATTCAGCGGAGACAGTGTCCGAAACTATTGCTTTTGACGATAAAAATTTTTACAAAATTCAATTATCCATCAGACTATAAAAATAAAACCCCAGTAAATACTGAGGTTTTAATGATATGTGAACTGTCAGGGATTGCAGTCGAACACCTTGTGCCTATTATGACGGTTCTTAATGAAATTAAAATATTTAAATAGCTTTTAATTCAGTGTTTTATTTTTTAATTTGAAATTATTCAATTTATGTGGTGGGAAATTTTACATGACAGTACTTCAAGTCAGTATATTTTATTATAAAAATGAATTCAAAATATGCAATTTTAGATGTGTCGGGGCGTTTCTGCGTTTCGGAATCCCTAAAAAGGCTAATCCCAACAATAAATTTCTCGATTATCAGGTCTATCAACAAATAGATAATCTCAAAGCTAGTACTGATACGATACTGAATTTTGCTTTGTCGCTATGCAGGAAAAGTAGCCGTAACCATAATGAGTGTGTCTTCGGAATATGGCGGTGGATTATTACCTAAGCTCTCCGGCAGCGACTGCACGCCTTTAAGAAGGCTATTCTGTAGCTTTCAGTTTGACGTTGCAGTCTTGCGCCTCCGGGTCCAGCGCACAGGCCTTTTCATAATGGGCGCGTGCTTCAGCCTTGTTACCATTGAGTAAGGCCAGGTCGCCCATGCGCAAATGAACAATAGGGCTTTCAGGATATAATGCAAGCGCTGACTTAAGAATGGCACCTATCCCCTCAACATCCGGTTTTTTTGAATTTATCAATTCATATGACCAGTACGTCAGTTCGTTCTCTGATAGCTTATCTGTAAGTATTGCACGCTCCGCTTCAACATATTTCCCTGCGGTAATATATTCGCGTGCCGTGTATTGCCCTTCAGACATAAAGGGCCAGGCTTGATCATCAATCTGGTATTCTGTCCGCAAGGCAGATATCCTGCCTGAACTGTCACGTAAAAATAGGCCTTTTATATTATAGTCTGAAAATACAATAGAATCGTTGCCGGTTGGGAAACACAATATCTCTTTGCCTCCGTTAATCCGCTCGGCAAAATGGCCATCCCGCCGCATAATCTCTACCACTTCATTGGGACCTTTCCTGTAGCGCCCGCAGAATTCTTCAAGTTCTTTCTCAGTCAGCTTGGCCGGTAGCAGCGTGTCAGGCAAAAATGCGGGCCATTGATACGCTGCCGCAATGCTCCGGATAAGCTCTTTACCAAAGCCGTTAAAATCATCGCCGGAGTTTAAAAGTATCAAGACGCCATGCCCGCCCGCAAGACTGCCGGTTGCGAAGCCTACAAAGCCGGCATTTACGCCAACGTGTTCAAAGTAAGATACGTTATCGCCTGTGGCATCAGAACGCCTGTAAAGAAACGCGCCTAAGCCCATTTCTTCGGTGTATTGTCCATTACTAATCTCAATTTGGGGGGTAAGCATCTGCCTTACAGTCTCCGTCTTCAGGAAAGATGATGTGCCTGCCAGGCTTTTCTCCATTTCAATTATGAGCAACGCAAGATCAGTGGCGTTTGTATGCAGGCCTGCTGCTGCCTGCTGCGGATACACATAGGTTCCGGGAGTGTACCATGGCGCCTCAGAATAGCCGGTGGACAGCCTCGTAAGATACTTTTTTGGGAGCGGCTGGTCAAATGTACTGCTGTCCATTTTTAGCGGATTAAAAACGTACTTACGGGCAATTGTTTCAAAGTCTGCCTTAAGTACGTCCATCAGCACCATCTGAACAATCATGTACCCGCCGCCACTGTACCTAAATTCCTTGCCAGGCTCACTGTTAACAACTACACGCCTTGTTCCTGCTATTGGATCGCCGTCCAGTATCTGCTTAATGGAGGGCAACGGTGCCTGCCCCTGCTTAAAACCCCAGTAGGAACTCTGGCTCGTGCCTGCCGTATGGCTCAGGAGCATACGCAGGGTGGTACCTTTGCCCACAGTATAGCTACTTGGTTCGATTTTCCAGGTGGTAAGGTATTGGTTCACATCAGTATCAAGGTCGAGGAGGCCTTTGTCTACCAGCCGCATTACAATAATGGCCGTTACCATTTTACTTACAGAGCCCGCAGAATAGATGGTATTATTTGTTGCCGGCACTTTTTGTATCGTATCAGCATATCCGTAGCTTTTTGCGAAATCAATTTTGTAATTATCGATAACGGCGATACTCATTCCCGGTATCTTGTGCGTGCCCATGCGCTGCGCAATCGTCCAGCCTGGCAAACCTTTAACAGGCACGTAGGGAATGAGGCCATTTTCCACTTTCTTAATACGGTTTTGAAGCGGTGTTTGGGCCTTTATTGAAGATAATGTAGTTACAAACAGGAACAAAATGGCTATAATTGATGCTTTCATACTAATGTTTTTAAGGTTTTGCTGCACGGCTAAGGATTTGTTTCAGTATCCTGTTGCATGGCACGCTACGCAAATGTAGGCAGCATAGCGCAGGCAAAGCGACCAGATTATAATATGAGCCCTATTTATTTTTACCCAGTGATGTAACAAAATCTTTTGGAGACAACCCCGTCTGCTTTCTAAAAGCCCTGTTAAAGGTACTTTTGCTGTTAAAGCCACAGTCATAAGCCAGGCCCAGAATGGTGCTTTTTTTGTGTGCGCCTTCGGTAAGCAGAGCCATAACAGCACTTACACGGTACCCGTTTATAAAATCGTTAAAGTTCCTGCCACTTCCTTTATTAACTATCCGGCTCAGTGCCGGTACGCTAAGCTGCAGCCGGGCCGCAAGCTGCGGAAGGCTTAATTCAGGGTCTTCATAACATTTTTCAGATTCCATTAACGCATTAATCCTCTCCAGCCATTCCGGATATTCTTCTGCCACAGGTTCAGGTTTCGGCTCCTGTATCTCTTGAGGCTCTGCCAGCAGCACCATTTCGGAGGGGCCATTTTGAAGCCTTTTGCTTCCTTTAGCTAAAAGTATACTGCCTGTTGAGCGCAGGGTCCACCTTTCGATATATAATTTAGACCGTACCGCATTAGAATAGCCGGCTATAGCCACATAATAGCTAAAAATGGAAAAGAACAAAAAATGCCACCAGCTGTCCAGGAAGTTTACCCTAAAGAAAAGCCCATAAATAGCTACTATGCACCAGCTTACCAGTATACATAGGACGGCGATGAGAAAATTTCGAATGTATGTAAAAGAAAAAGCATCGGCGTTACTGAGGAAACTGAGTACGATTTTCCGGTAGCTGAGATAAAAGCGGAGCGCTGCAACAAAGTAAATAATCATACTGATAAAGCCGCTTATCTGATACCAGTCGTCAAAATCACGGTCGCGTTCATCGGCGAGGAAATAGTATCGACCAAAGATTAGCTTATCGTAGACAAATATTAATAAAGAATACACTATATAGAGTCCCGCAGGGATAAAATGTATAAGAAACTTTTTCCGGAAGCTGAAACCCGGGTTAAGCAGGCTCAGTACATAAAAAAGAATTGCCGGACCTATAGCGTAGAGGTGCTGAAACGGTACGTAAAAAAGAATATCTCTAAATGGCTGTTTGGAGTACCAGCCCGCAAAACCTAACATCCAGGGGCAAACATATAGGAATGTAAGCAATAGGAGCAGGGAAAGCCAAAAGTCCGACGCGTATTTCTCTGCCACATATCTGCGCAGGCATAACCCAGAATATACCAACAGGTGTGCAAGAAAAACCAGCAGTAGCGAACTGTGGAGCCCAAAATCAAATTGCATAGCGGTATCTTTTAACTTAATACTGTAACCGTTTGTGGGTTAAAGATATTGAAATATGTACAGATTCGTAAAATATAAATTACGCCTAAATTATAATTTGGCGCATCGGTTTGTGTTCCTGCTGCTACTTTAGCCAAAAATATAATCTACCATGAAATTATTAAAACGACTTACAGCACCCCTTACGCTCCCGCACTGGAGCCAGGACGCGGCGCTTGCGCTGCCACGCCTGGTGTGCGGCTACTTTATGGCTTTTGACTTTGGAGCGGGAAAATTTGGCATGCCCTGGTCTGATCCGGAACTTAATCTTGGCTTTTTTGAAGTGGCTTTCTGGTTTCCCGGCGACGTGGCGGAATTTGGCGGCCCATTTGCCCTTTTTCCTTCTTTTTTTGCGTGGATAGGGGCATTCAGCGAAGCATTTGGCGGCTTGCTGCTACTGGCTGGTTTACAAACCAGGATAGCCTCGCTGCTAATCTTCATAACAATGCTGGTAGCCGCTTTTTGCCAGCAAATGCAAAATGGCTATTGGAATATGCTTCCGGCCCTTGGCTTCTCCTTTGTTGCCCTGTATACAATGGTGTTAGGCAGCGGGCGATTCGGTTTGGATTACATTATCTTTAAAAAATTGACAAAATGAAATATATATACCTTATGCTAGCCGCGTTGCTTTTAGCCTCATGTGTACAGCCGGTTACAAAAAGAACCATTACGTTTACACTTGATGCTAAGGACCTGCCGCCTGGCTGTACTGCGGCAGTACGCGGCACTGATAAGCCATTAAGCTGGAAACAAGACACACCAATGCAGTATGATAGCATTACTGGGCACTACAGGCTCACTGTTGAAATAGCGACGGGCTTTCGATTTACGGAGTATAAGTATGTCGTTAATGGTAGGTTTGAGTTTCCGGATGGGGAAAGCAGGAAGGTGGTGTTTGATGAACAGGAAAAAATTACCCTTGCAGATACCTTCGACACCAGGTAGCTGCGATAAAAGGAGGTTGTTTTTCAAGTACTTCCCATCATCAAACTGCAGCAAAGATCTGGTGAAGAAATGGATACCAAAGGTGTTTATCGTCTTCATAAAATACTGCTTTAAATTAAACTTCATTAAGTACCGACTCAACTCAGTTGCTCACACAAAGGTGGCGTTAAGCAGCATTATTTGGCGTTTAAATGTTAAAAAATCATTGTAACTTATTATTAAACAATGTTTAATTCGTTTCTGGTGAGTCTTTTTTTTAAAAGTGAAAAGACTCACCTAATAACTCACCATTATATGATATCATTAGGGTCGATTTGGAGGTAAAAACCAACAAAAAACCCGTAAAATCTTATATTTTACGGGTTTTTATCGGATTTTTTAAGCATTTCAGTCGGGATGACTGGATTCGAACCAGCGACCCCTAGCACCCCATGCTAGTACGCTACCAGGCTGCGCTACATCCCGAATATTATTAAAAATGGTGGGCAAATATATAGCGTTTGTACATAAATCACAAAAAAATAAATCCCTTATTCCGTGTCAATACGGTAAATGTCTACAATACCTTTTGTAACTTTTTCAAAATCAATATTTAAGTCTATAAGTTTGCCTGATTGTATATCAAATATCCATCCGTGCACGGTAACGCCCCTTTCCTGCGCGGCCTTTTGCACTTCAGCCGTTTTAATTACGTTAATGCACTGCTCCTGCACGTTAAGCTCTACAAGCCGGTTGTAGCGCACCGCTCCATCGGTAATAGCGTTAAGCTCGTTTCGGTGCGTGCGGTATACGTCGCGTATGTTACGCAGCCAGGGGTTCAATATGCCCAGGTCAGTTTGCTGCATTGCTGCCTTTACGCCACCGCAGTTGTAGTGCCCGCACACCACAACATGCTTCACCTTAAGGTGGCTCACCGCGTAGTTTATTACTGACATAACGTTAAGGTCGGTATTGGGTACCATGTTAGCAATGTTGCGGTGCACAACAGCTTCGCCGGGGGCTATTCCCATAAGCTCTTCGGCGGTAACGCGGCTATCGCTGCACCCTATATACAATATTTCCGGCGACTGTCCCTGTGCCAGGTTTTCAAAATAGTGTTCGTCTGTTTTTAGTTGCCTTTCAATCCAGCTGCGGTTGTTGTCAAATACTTTTTTAATATCCATAGTTGTACAATTTACCGTAAAGTTAAATTTTTTTGATTTAATGGCACGTTGAGTCCTGATAAAATAGGTTAAAGTCAAAAAGCCCCACATTGCAGGGCTTTCATACACTAAGCCATGCCCTTAATCAAGATCTCCAGTATCTTAATAGCTGCCTCGCTTATTTTAGTGCCTGGGCCAAAAACCGCTACCGCCCCCGCATTAAACAAAAAGTTATAGTCCTGAGCCGGGATAACCCCGCCCACAATAACCATAATATCTTCGCGGCCGTGCTTTTTAAGTTCTTCAATAACCTGAGGCACTAGCGTTTTATGACCTGCCGCAAGAGATGATACACCCAGTATATGCACGTCATTTTCTACAGCTTGCTTTGCGGCTTCAGCCGGTGTCTGGAACAGCGGGCCAATGTCTACATCAAAGCCCACATCGGCGTAGCCGGTGGCGACCACCTTGGCACCGCGGTCGTGCCCGTCCTGGCCCATTTTGGCTATCATTATCCTGGGGCGGCGGCCATCAAGTTTAGCAAATTCATCAGCAAGTTGCCTGGCTTTTGCAAAGCCCTCATCGTTCTTTATCTCTTTACTATACACGCCACTAAATGATTTTATTTGTGCTTTATACCTGCCGTAAACGCTTTCTAAAGCGTCGCTTATTTCACCCAGTGTCGCCCTGTGGCGTGCAGCCGTAATAGCCAGTTCAAGTAAATTGCCATCGCCCTGCTGTGCAGCAGTAGTAAGTGCGGACAGGCTTTCGGATACTTTAGCGGTATCGCGGGTTGCCTTTATTTGCTGCAGGCGTTCAATTTGCTGGCGGCGTACACTTTGGTTATCCACCTCTAATATTTGCAGAAGGTCTTCTTTCTTTAGCCTGTATTTGTTTACCCCCACAATAACGTCTTGGCCACTATCTATGCGTGCCTGTTTGCGTGCGGCGGCTTCTTCTATACGCAGTTTAGGTATACCAGCCTCTATGGCTTTGGTCATACCACCAAGTGCCTCTACCTCTTCAATGAGTAGCCATGCTTTGCGGGCTATCTCGTTGGTAAGGCTTTCCACATAATAGCTGCCGCCCCAGGGGTCAACCGTTTTAGTTATCTTGGTTTCTTCCTGCAAAAAAATCTGTGTGTTACGGGCTATGCGTGCGCTAAAATCGGTGGGGAGGGCAATAGCCTCATCAAGCGCATTTGTGTGTAGTGACTGCGTTCCGCCAAACGCTGCCGCGGCAGCCTCTATACAGGTACGCGCTACATTATTAAAAGGGTCCTGCTCGGTAAGGCTCCAGCCGCTGGTTTGGCAATGGGTGCGCAGCGCTAATGATTTTTCGTCTTTCGGGTTAAACTGTTTCAGCAGTTTTGCCCACAGCATACGCCCGGCACGCATCTTGGCTATTTCCATAAAATGGTTCATGCCAATGGCCCAGAAGAATGAGAGGCGCGGTGCAAATTCGTCAATCTTCATACCTGCCGCAAGCCCGGTGCGGATGTATTCCAGCCCGTCGGCCAATGTATAGGCCAACTCAATATCTGCGGTGGCCCCGGCTTCCTGCATGTGGTAGCCCGAAATGCTGATAGAGTTGAATTTGGGCATTTTTTTGCTCGAATATTCAAAAATATCAGCAATAATTTTCATGGATGGGGCAGGGGGGTAGATGTAGGTATTGCGCACCATAAACTCCTTAAGGATATCATTTTGTATGGTGCCCGAAAGTAGCTCCGGCGCAACGCCCTGCTCTTCTGCTGCTACTATGTAAAAGGCCATAATGGGCAGCACGGCACCGTTCATTGTCATAGATACCGACATTTCCCCCAAGGGAATCTGATCAAACAGCACCTTCATATCTTCCACGCTGTCTATGGCTACACCAGCTTTGCCTACGTCGCCCACTACACGTTCGTGGTCAGAATCATATCCCCGGTGCGTGGCAAGGTCAAAAGCTACAGAGAGGCCCTTTTGCCCCGCAGCAAGGTTGCGGCGGTAAAACACATTGCTCTCCTCGGCGGTACTGAACCCTGCGTACTGGCGAATGGTCCAGGGGCGCTGCACATACATGGTGGCATATGGCCCGCGGAGGTTTGGCGCAAAGCCTGCCCCAAAATCAAGGTGCTCCAGGTTTTCGGTGTCGGCTTCGGTGTAGGTTTGCTTCAGGGCTATGCCTTCGGCGGTAAGGAACCCCTGTTCAGGGTTCTCTTTTCCTTCTTCAGGATTTACCGAAGGTTGTATTTTTATATGCTGGAGGTTTTTTCTGTTCATGTTTCAATGCTATAATCCCTCTTAAATATCTTTAATTATTCAATAAACCCATCTTTATAAAGATACAAATTTACTGCTTGCTGCCGGTCTCTGTTTCCGCACACGGTGCTATTCTTTAATAAATTTTGTATTTCTGTTACCAAGGTTAAGTAGATATACGCCAGATGGAAATGCCAAAACATTGATAGTACTATTATTTATTTGGCCTTGTGAAACTATACGGCCCGTTACGTCTGAAATAATAAATGGCCCATCGTCAATACCGGCTATGTTGATGATATCTTTTACCGGGTTAGGGTATATTACAGATTGAGTTGTTAAAGTGTTTTGGCCTGTAACCAGGGTTTCGCCTGTTAATTTAGCGGTAATGCCACTAAAAATTGGCGAGTTTGCTGTAAATCCGTCAAAATTAATATCGCCTGTATAGGCACCGCAAATGTACAATTCGTTAGTATTGCTCATAGCCATGGCATAGAGTTCGCTATTGCTGCTTACCGAATTTGTTTTTATCCACTGTACTTCACCCTCGTCGGTCATATGCAACACCACAAAATGATGGCTATTAACAGGGAATTCTTCTTGCTGCCCGTTTTCATAAAACAAAGTAGAAAAGGAATGGCCGGTTGCATATATTCCTCCCTGGCTGTCCAGTTCAAGGCTGTTAAAGATATCATAGATGTTGCCGCCCACAAGTTTTGTCCATATATAATTGCCCAACGCATCAAGCTTACTTATAATATGATTTCTCATACCATATAGTTCGATGGTTTGATTATTTATATTGAATGGGCTTGCTTCAGCAGCGGTAGAAACATAAATATTACCGCTATCGTCTGCTTTAACATTAGTTGCGGTGTCTCCGCCTTCACTGCCAAAAGTGCGTCCCCAGCTAAGTACTCCATCGCTGTTAAATTTAAGAAGGATACCATCATTGTTTCCATAGCTTTCAATAGTTGATCCGTTAAGTATTACATTGCCGTATGCTGAGCCGCTCACATAAACATTTCCCAGAGCATCCGCATCTACCGAAGTGGAATTTACAATGATACCCCCATTGAAATTATGCGCCCAGACAGCAGTACCATCTAATGTAAATTTGGCAATAAACATGTCTGACTCTGCAGCACCTATGGGGAAAGTGCCTAAATTAAAACCGTCACTGTCTACATAATTGCCTGTCAGATAGAAATAGTCGCCTGATATTTTTATACCTGTAACACTGCTGGCATAGGCGTCAATAGCCTGTGCCCATAACACATTACCCTGAGGGTCGAATTTCGCGAAAAAAGATGGCCAGGTTGTAGCGTCTGACGATAGCTGTATACCATCCAGGAGAATGCTCTGATTAAAATTTCCTACCGCATATATATTGCCCTCGGCATCTGTAGTTACAAATTTTATTCCCGATAATGAAGATGTAGCGGTTCTTGCCCATAGGTAATTACCATCATTGTCAGATTTTGCTAAAAACAGTTGCTGGTTTTGGGTAGGGCTTTCCATTATAGTCTCGTCAAAGATAATGCCCCCGCCGGAAAAAAGGCCTCCCGTGATCACATTGCCTTCCGGGTCAACAGCAACATCCAGTGCGTATGACCCACTAATGGATGTTAATGTTTTCATCCAATCCCAGTTAGGTATTTGTGCATAGCCGCCATAAATTCCCGTGAGGGTTAAAAGAAAAATTGAGAGGTAAATTTTTTTCATATTTATAAATGTTGATTGGTTTTATAATTTTTAAGGTACTGTGTGCGGCACATTTTCCATGCTGTTAGGCTACACAGCTAAGCAATTTTATCAATATTTACAGGGTATTTTGTTCATTTTCCAGCCGCTCCTGTTCTACTTTTTCGGCAAGCCTTCTTTCGATAATGGGCTGTATCAGCGTTTTTCTCGGATTTGCTTTTACAAAAGGGTACAATTCTATATCTCCGGCCATGCGGTCGTTTTTATTGGGGTATTTGTTAGTGCCCAAGAGCACTTCTTTACCACTGTCAAAAAGTTCCTGTTCTTTAGTGGCACTCTCCTGTATCTTGCGTTGTATGGTGCCTTCTTTAAGTTGTTTTAAAAAACCACCGTTTGCTTCGATTTCTTTAAACAGGGATAATGCTTTTTCGGCCAGCTGCTGGGTGAGTTCTTCTATATAATAGGCCCCGTCTGCCGGGTTGCTTACCTTATCAAAATAACTTTCGCTTTTTAAAATCAGGAGCTGGTTGCGTGCTATACGGTCGGCAAACTCGTTGCTTTTATGGTACAGCGCGTCATACGGCAGATTAAATACCGTATCGGCACCACCCAGTATAGCGCTCATACACTCGGTAGTGGTACGCAGCATGTTGACGTTATAGTCGTAGATGGTTTTGTTGCGGCGGGTAGGGGTGGCCAGTATGTGGCACTGCTCCGGTAGGCTGTATTCTTTCGCGATGAGTGCATACAATAGCCTCAATGCCCTGAGCTTGGCAATCTCAAAAAAGTAATTAGCGCCCACGGCTACCTGTAGTACCAGCGGCTTTTGCCCATAACCGCGGTTAAAATATTCATTAGCCTGTGCTAACGTATAGGCTATTTGCTGCACCATGTTAGCGCCCGCGTTTTGGTAAATAGTGCCGTTGACAGTAAGGGGATGTATGTGTTTACACTGTTTATGGATGGCATCCAGCACATGGAAATTATCGGGGCCGGGGTGCCAGTTGCCCTCCTGGGCCAGTTGGCCTATGGGGTCGAGCAGTACATAATGCACTGCACCACTACCGGCGGCTATGGCATCAAGCTGTTTTACGAAATCGATTGAATAGAATTGTAAATAAAAGTAAACCGGTATGCTGGTATCAATATCTGCAAGCAGCATTTTTACATTGGTTTCCGGCGTAGGGATAGTAAAGCGTACTGCTTCGGCTCCGCGCGCTACCGTATTCTTAGCACGGTAAATGCTCTTCTCAATATCACGCACATAAATGTCCTGGCCTATTAAAAACGGGTGTTGCTTATTGGCTTCTTTAACAGTGTCTTTAGCCTCATCTATATGGTAAAAGGGTTTTACCTTAATTCCTTCGGGACTTTCCCAAATCAGGTTTTCGTTATAATCAGCGCCTTTAAGCTCGTATTGTATTTTTTGTTTCCAAAGTTTGGAAGGCACGGGGCCAAACATATCAAAAAGGTTTTTACTCATGCTGATGGTTGTTTAAAGCTGGGTGGTGTCTTCTACCTTAGGCTCATTTTCTTCAAAGTCGATGATGTAAATATCTTCGTCCTCACGCTTCATAAAATATTTTTCGCGGGCATACCTCTCAGTCTGGTCGGCATTTTTTAGTTGCCTTATGCTTATGCTGTCCTTGGCTATTTCTTCCTGGTAATAGGCTTTATTATCTTCAAGCTCTTTTATATCCTTATTAAGCGCCCTGTGCTCAAAGTAATTGTAATTATCAAGGAAGATAAGCCATACTACCACAAAAATAATAACCAGCACGTAGCGGTTCCCTAAAAATTTAAGGAAGGGAAAACGGGTATATAATTTATCGAACGCTTTCATGGTTAGTCATTATTCTTTTAGCCAAATATAGTAATAAGAGTTAGATAATCCTCTGATTAATCACGGCCCTTACCACATCTATAGCCACCGTGTTATAGCGGTCGTTAGGGATGATAATATCGGCAAACGCCTTAGTAGGCTCAATAAACTGCTCGTGCATGGGTTTGAGGGTATTCTGGTAGCGGTTAAGCACCTCTTCCATATCGCGACCACGTTCGGCAATATCCCTTTTAAGCCTGCGGATAAGTCGCTCATCAGGGTCGGCGTGCACAAATATCTTTATGTCAAACAGTTCGCGCAGTTTTTTATCGGCCAGTATCAAAATGCCCTCTACAATCATCACCTTGCGCGGGTGGGTGTGTATGGTATCATCTACACGGTTGTGTGTAACAAACGAGTATACAGGCTGGTCTATGGCCTTCCCTTCTTTAAGGTCTTTAAGGTGCTCATAGAGCAACTCAAAATCGATAGAGCGGGGGTGGTCAAAGTTAATCTTCGCGCGTTCCTCATAACTCAGGTCGGTCGTGGCCCTGTAATAATGGTCTTGCGACAGTACCCCTACCTCAGTTTCCGGCAACTGGTTCATAATCTGGTGTACCACGGTGGTTTTTCCGCTACCGGTACCACCGGCTATTCCTATAACTAACATGTGCAGATATGTTGTTTGTTTTTGCAAAAGTAGCAATTATGGGCGGCTTTAAAATGTCTGGGCGGGGAATTATATACGTTAACTGATTTTTGTTGCATCAGTGTTATAAAATATATCCGGGCATCTGCCAGATTTCAACACAAATATTCATAACTCATTCTCTGATTAGCCTTACCTTTGAAATTATATATAACCTGCATTTTATGTTAAGACTTATTATACTACTATTCTGTATTTTATTTGTAAACCAGGCGCAGGCGCAAAAAGAGGTAATTTACCATGTGTTTCAGCGCAGTTTTTTTGACAGCAATGCAGACCAACACGGCGACCTGGAAGGCATACGTCAAAAACTCGACTACCTGCAGCAAACGGGTGTAACAAGTATTATGCTTACCCCGCTATATACTTCAGACTTTTACCACAATTACTTTGCTACTGATTTTGAAAAAATAGACCCTAAATATGGCTCTTTTAAAGAGTACCGCGACCTGGTGCAGGAGGTACACCGTCGCGGCATGAAAATTTACCAGGATGTAGAAATGCAGTACGTGGTAGGTAAGCACCCGTGGTTTACGGACTCTTACCAAAACCCCAAATCGGGCTATTCGCAATATATTTTTTATGACGATACTGCCAATAAAAAGCCGTGGTACTTTTTTAACGCGCCCGAATTTACCATTTATGACGGCAGCACGCAGCAGATAGCGATAGTGAATATGAAAAGTAAAGCTGTAAAAGACTACACGCTTAAGGTACTAAAATACTGGGCCGACCCTAATGGCGACGGCGATTTTTATGATGGTGTAGACGGCTACAGGCTCGACCATATGATGGATGACCTTGATAATGCGGGCAAGCTGACTCATTTGTTCCGTGACTTTTGGGTACCGCTGCTGGCCGACTTAAAAAAGGTTAACCCGAAGCTTATCATCACCGCTGAGCAGGCCAACTGGGGCTCATATGGTTATGAGTACTTTAGCAAAGGCACGGTAGACCGCGTTTTTGCATTCAGGCTGCAGGCGGCTATAAGTTCGTTTAATAAAGAAGCCATTATAAAAGCTGCCGACAGTACCTTTAATTATCTGCCGAAGGGCAAAGACCAGGTGGTATTTATAGAAAACCATGATACAAAGCGCTTTGCATCGGTTAGCGGCGGCAATATTGATAAAGAACGGGTAGGGGCAGCGCTTAATATACTGCTGGGCGGTATCCCGTCGATATATTACGGGCAGGAAATAGGCATGAAGGGGGAACAGCTGAAAGGTCCTACCGATGGTAACGACATAGCTATTCGCGAAGCGTTTGACTGGTATAAATCAGGAGATGGCAAAGGAATGGCAAACTGGTATAAAGATACCGGCATCTGGTGGGATAACCGCAACAACCGGCCGGATGACGGCATATCATTAGAAGAAGAAACATCTGACCCGATGTCGTTATATAATTTCTACAAAACGCTGCTGCACATCAGGCGTATGGAAAACGCGTTTGAGGACACGCGCTTTACTAACCTGCCCAATGCAAATCCTAATGTACTCACATTTATAAAGCGTGCTAACAGGAGGCCCGTGCTGGTAATGGTAAACCTGGGCGATAAAGAAGAGACTGTTACAGTTGAAGACGGTAACGCATTGCATTTAACCGCTGTAAAACTTCTGGCAGGTTACGATAATGTAAAGTTTCCTAAAGGCGGTAAAACACTTGTATTACCGCCGTATGCCATACAGGTTTGGAGATTATTACTTGACTAATTAAATTTCTGAATAACAATTATTTAACCATAATTTTAAGCTTTAAAGAAGACACAGAAACCTTATAATCATAATTTTGGCTGGTTACTAATCAATTAAAACAAAACCAAGGTTATGATTAAAAAATTACTTTGGGAAAAAGGACTCTCTTTCGCCTTTTTCCTTGTGGCGCTATGTGCAGCAGCCCAAACCCCATACACATTAACACACGGCTTCGGGGGCGCTGTAAACGTCCCGGCAGGTATCACGGTGCAGTCTTATGACGGTGCTACTGCCTGCTCATTTTCCTCAAACGGAGCAAACGCGGTAACTACGCTCGTACTTAAGGCACAGCCCGGTTATGAATTTACAGTAACAGCTGTAACGGGTACCGGTGTAAGGAGTAATGCGGGGCCTAATATGTTTCGCTTCAGGGTTGTAAATAATGGCACCGTTATGGGGCCTGAGTCAAATGTAACAAACACTTCCAGCTGTGGCAGCCCGTCGCCGATAAGCGCCCTTAGCGTACCTGAGGCAAACCAGCTTGTTACTTCAAACAACACCATTTCTATACAGGTACCCCGGTACCCTAACGGTCCTACCGGCGGCGGCTACAGCCACGTAGTATCGCTAAATGTTACGGGTGTAGTGAGGCTGTCGGCTCCGGTGGCTACCGCCGCTACCGATGTAACTACAGCAGGCTTTACCGCAAACTGGAACACCGTACAAGGCGCTACAGGCTACAGGCTTGATGTAAGCGCTACACCCGATTTTTCGGAGATACTTGAAGATTATGACAACGTGGCTGTGCCTGGCCTTTCATTATTTGTACACCTTGGCATACAGCCCGGTACTATTTACTGGTACAGGGTAAGAGCCGAAAACGGCTCCATGACTTCGGCTGATTCTAATATAATAACGGCTATAGTGCCGGAGTGCGGTGTTGTAAGCCTGCCCACGGCGCAGCCCCAGCTATTTTGCGGTACTGCTACCGTTGCAGGACTTATGGCGACCGGGGCAGGTACGTTTAACTGGTATGATGCAGAAACCGGCGGCAATCAGCTAACTTCCGCTACTGCCCTGGCTACAGGTACGTACTATGTATCGCAGGTGGTGGCAAATTGTGAGAGTACCCGCGTGGCAGTAGCGGTAACGGTAAACCCTGTACCGGCCATGCCGGAAACGGTTATAGAACAGCTATTCTGCGAATCTGGTACTGTAGCAGAATTACAGGCGCTAACAGGCGAATCGCTGTTGTGGTATGCCGCCCCAACAGGTGGCGAACCACTTGCTGCTGATACGCCTCTTGCCGTAGGCAACTACTATGTATCTCAAACCGTAAATGGCTGCGAAAGCTTACGTAATGTTTCGGAAGTATCAATACTTGAAATTCCTGCTGCCCCCGTTGCAGCAGCCCAATTGTTTTGCGGTAGCGGACTGGTGAGTGGCTTAACAGCCGAAGGCGAAGGAATTAAATGGTATGCCACCGAAACAGGTACTGATGTGCTTACGGGCGATACCACGCTTGCTACAGGTACTTATTATGTTAGCCAGACTATAACCGGCTGCGAAAGCCCGCGCACCCCAGTGGCGGTTACTGTAAATACCGTTCCGGAACTTCCGGTTGCCGTAGCACAAAATTTTTGTGGTTCAGGTACTGTGGGCGAACTTGCTGCCGAAGGCACGGCACTACTATGGTATGCTGCTGAAACCGGAGGCGAACCGCTAACTGAAGATGCCGCGCTAACTACTGACACTTATTATGTAACACAAACCTTAGATGGCTGCGAAAGCCCAAGGCTTGCGGTTGAGGTAAATGTTTATGAAGTTCCGTCAATACCTCAAATAAGCACCCAAACGTTTTGCGGCACGGCTACAGCGGCAGCGCTTGAAGCTACCGTGGGTGAAAACACACAATGGTATACTGCCCTTATCGGTGGCGAGCCCCTGGAAGCCGATGCTACACTTGCTACCGGCATTTACTATGTATCTCAAACGGTTAACGGCTGCGAAAGCGCCAGGATAGCATTTATCGTGCTGATAAACCCTATACCTGCCGCACCTGCTGCCGAAGCGCAAACATTTTGCGGTGCAACTACTGCCGCAGACCTTACAAGCACAGGCGTTGCTACTGCCTGGTATGATGCGGCAGATGCTACAACCGCCCTTACCTCCGACGCTGCAATTGCCACCGGTACCTACTATGTTAGCCAAACCATTAACGGTTGCGAAAGTGACAAGACCGCTGTCGCCGTTACGGTTAATGCAATTCCTGCGGCCCCCGTAGCCGATGCGCAAACATTCTGCGGGCAGGCGCTTGTTTCACAACTGGAATCAGAAGGTGCAGCGGTACTTTGGTATGCCGATGAAACCAGCGAAAACGCGCTCAACGGGTCTACTATTTTAAGTTCGGCTACCTACTATGCCACACAAACGATAAACGGCTGTGAAAGCCCGCGTACCGCCGTTGATGTAACGGTTAACGCTATACCCGATGCCCCTGCTGTTAGCAGCAGTACAGTATCATTATGTAACGATGTTACAATTGCAGACCTTGAAGCCGAAGGCGAAAATATAGCCTGGTATGCGGCTGCTACAGGTGGCGAAGCGCTTGAGCCGAATGTCGCTATTGGCGAAGGCCTTACGGTATATTATGCATCGCAAACGGTTAACGGTTGCGAGAGCCCACGTACTGCCCTTGCGGTACAGCACACTGTGGCCCCTGCACCTGAAGGTGAAGCCGAGCAGGATTTTACCGAAGGTGAAACCGTGGCGGACCTTGAGGTTACGGGCGGTAATATTACCTGGTACAGTGATGCAAATCTAACCAATGAAATCACAACAGAAACGGTACTTGAAGATGGTGCTATTTACTATGCCGCCGCAACAGTAGGCGAGTGTACCAGCGATGTGCTGGCTGTAACAGCAAATTTGGTGTTGGCTACCGATGGTTTTGAAAAGCATGCTTTTGCCGTATATCCTAACCCGGTAGATAATGTGCTGAATGTTACTTCGCGTGAAGTTATAACCGGTATAGCGGTATATAACATGCTTGGCCAGCAGGTACTTTTAGTACATCCCGGTGCCGAGCAGGTAACCCTGGATATGGCAAACCTTGCTGCCGAAACTTACTTTGTAAAAATTAGTGCAGGCGATACCTACAGGATATTTAAAATAGTTAAGAACTAAGTTTTTGATATAAAATAAGAAAGCCGGTTTAGCCGGCTTTTTTTATGCTATAGTGTCAGGGATTGCCTGGGCACGGGGCTGTCAATCTCAAAAGGTGCTTGTTAAAATTCTGACGTGAAATGCAACTTTACACTTGGATATTTTTGCTGGGCCATCTGTATTGAGAATTCTGAATCGGCAAGAAATACCAGCTGCCCGAATTTATCACGCGCCATGAATTTTTGCTTTATGCGGCAAAATTCTATAAACTCTTGGTTTTTAGCATCGTCCGGATGCACCCAGCAGGCTTTATAAGCCGGGAAGTTTTCGTAGGTACATTTGGCGCCATATTCGTGCTCCAGCCTGTACTGTATTACCTCATATTGTAGTGCGCCCACGGTGCCTATAACCTTACGGTTGTTCATCTCGAGAGTAAAGAGCTGTGCCACGCCTTCGTCCATCAGCTGGTCTACACCCTTATCAAGCTGCTTGGCCTTCATTGGGTCGGCGTTATTTATATAACGGAAGTGCTCCGGGCTAAAGCTCGGTATGCCTTTAAAGCTAAGGTTTTCGCCTTCGGTAAGGGTATCGCCTATCTTAAAGTTTCCGGTATCATGAAGCCCCACGATGTCGCCGGGGTAGGAGATATCTACAATTTCTTTTTTCTCAGCGAAAAAAGCATTCGGGCTGCTGAATTTCAGGTTTTTTTTGTGGCGTACGTGCAGGTAAGGCTTATTGCGCTCAAAGGTACCCGATACCACTTTTATAAACGCCAGGCGGTCGCGGTGCTTGGGGTCCATGTTAGCGTGTATCTTAAACACAAAGCCGCTAAATTTATTTTCACTTGGCTGTACCAAGCGGGTTTCGCTTTCCTTGGGCCTTGGCGCGGGTGCTATTTCTATAAAGCAATCTAACAGTTCGCGTACCCCAAAATTATTTAATGCTGAACCAAAGAATACAGGCTGTAGTTTACCGTCAAGATATTCCTGGCGGTCAAACGGCGGGTATACCTCGTCTATAAGCTCAAGCTCTTCGCGTAGCCTTGTGGCAGGCTTGGCTCCAATAAGTTCATCAAGTTCGGGAGTATTAACATCGTTAAAGGCTATGGTCTCCTCTATGTTTTTACGACTGTCGCCGCTAAAGAGGTTGATGTTCTTTTCCCAGATGTTGTAGATACCCTGAAAATCGTAGCCCATACCGATGGGGAAGCTCAGCGGTGTAACCCTTAGGCCCAGCTTTTGCTCCACCTCGTCCATAAGGTCAAAGGCATCTTTACCCTCGCGGTCCATCTTGTTGATAAAAACCAGCATGGGTATGTTGCGCATGCGGCATACGGCTACCAGCTTTTCGGTTTGCTCTTCCACACCCTTCGCAACGTCAATTACCACAATAACACTGTCTACCGCGGTGAGTGTGCGGAAGGTATCTTCGGCAAAATCTTTGTGGCCGGGGGTATCGAGTATGTTTATTTTTTTATCCTTATAATTAAACGCAAGTACCGATGTAGAGACAGATATACCACGCTGGCGCTCAATTTCCATAAAGTCGCTCGTGGCCCCTTTCTTTATCTTGTTGCTTTTTACCGCACCGGCCTCCTGTATGGCGCCGCCAAAAAGCAGTAGCTTTTCGGTAAGCGTTGTTTTACCCGCATCGGGGTGCGATATAATGCCAAACGTCCTTCTCCTTGCAATCTCTTCGTTAAAACCCATCGGTAGTTTAATTTTCAGGGTGCAAAAGTACAATTTTAAGTTGTAAAGTCATAAAGTAGAAAGTTTTTAAAGTCCGGGTAGCAGGCCTGATGTCCGATGCGGGTTATAGGGCAGGAGTGAAGCTATTCCCCTCTTGAGGGGTGGCTGAAAGCCGGGGTGGGTAATTGGAACGCGGATAATACTGATGCTTCGCAATTGCGGATATTTGCGGATTTTTTTTGCGGTACACCATGGGGCGTTGCCCCACGCTATTAGGTATGACCCTTACAGGGTCGGGGAGTAGTAGTTTTAAGTAACGTAAGACGAACTGGAATTGAGTACTTTACAACTTTGCCGCTCTGAAACTTTGCCCCTCAAAAAAAAACACTATTTTTACATTCTTACAGCCAATTGACACACAAACAAATGGGCACCACTACCGCTTTTTTTAAAAAACGATTCTCTTTACTACTGCTCATGGCGGGCGTTACCGCTTTTGCCCAGCAGGAGCCGCAGTATACCCAGTATATGTACAATACCCTTACCGTAAACCCCGGCTATACAGGTTCGCCCGGCGTATTACAGGCTAATTTGCTGCACCGCAGCCAGTGGGTGGGCATAAGCGGCGCCCCGCAAACGCAGGCGTTTAGCATCCATAGCCCGTGGAGCCAGTATTATGAGCAGATAGGCGTAGGCCTTAGCGTGGTTAACGACCGCCTGGGCCCCAGCGATGAGGTATATGCTGATGCTAACTTTAGCTATTCGCTTAAAATGGGCGAGGAGAGCAAGCTGGCGTTTGGGCTTAAGGCCGGTGTGCGTGTACTGAGCGTAGACTGGAGCCGCGGCCGCTACTACCAGGAAGGCGACCCCCTGCTTAATACTAACATTAACAACAAGATAAACCCTACCATAGGGGCGGGGCTGTATTATTATACCGATAACTGGTATGCCGGAATTTCGGTGCCTAACTTTATACAGAACAATTATTACGACGATGTGCAGGAAACTGTAATGAGTGACAGGTTGCACTATTATGTTATTGGCGGTTATGTGTTTGCGCTTAATGAAAACCTGAAATTTAAGCCCGCCGTACTGGGCAAGGTGGTGAGCGGCGCGCCGATTACGGTAGATGCTTCTGCTAATTTTTTAATTCAGGATGTGGTTACGCTGGGCGCGGCCTACCGTTGGGACGATGCCGTAAGCGGCCTGATAGGCATACAGGTATCGCGTAACTTTTTTGTGGGCTACAGCTACGATTACAGCGCTACCGAGCTCCAAAAATACAATAACGGCTCGCACGAGTTTATGGTGCGCTTTGAGCTTGCACCCAAAACCAACCGTATAAAATCAGTCCGCTTTTTTTAATGCTTATGAAAAAACACTACTACATAGCGGCCTTGTTTTTTTGCATCACAAGTATGATGGGGCAATCGGTGTTGCGCAAGGCAGAGGTACACTACCGCGACTTTGCCTATACTGAAGCGGCTAAAGAATATGAGCAGTACCTTGAAGGGGAGAAAAATCCGAAAACAGAAATTTTAATGCACGCTGCAGAAGCCAATTTCCATATAGGGAACACCGGTGCTGCGTCACGGTATTTTGACCAAGCGTATGCCCAGCAGCCCGATGCCTTTACCCAGCCGTACCTTAACTTATACATACAGGCTTTAAAAGGGGAGGAGCATTATGCCGAAGCCGATGCGATACTTTGGAAAAAATATGCTGGCAATCCCGAAGTGCTTGAAAAGCTTCAGAAGCAAAAAAGCCATCTTGATAGCCTCACCGCACTTGGCATAAAATACAAACTCGACAACCTAGCCATAAATACCGATAAGGCTGATTTTGGTGCGACCTTTTACGGTAAAAAAGTGGTGTTTGCCTCGGCAAGGGATACAGTGCGCGACGGTGCCAAAACCTATAGCTGGAATGCCCAGCCCTACCTTTCGCTTTACGTGGCCGACCGTAATGCCGACGGCTCATTTGGCAAGGAAAAGGAATTCCTTAAAAACGCCCAAACCGATTACCACAATGCGCAGGCGGCTTTTTCGCCGGACTTAAAAACCGTGTATGTAAGCGTAAACAACGTAAGCAAGCAGGGCAGGCTGCAAAACAGCGATAAGGGTACTAATAATATCCAGTTGGTATACGGGCAGGTGCAGGGCGAACGCCTTAATAAAAAGACTATTGCAGCCTTTAACAGCAACGAATTTTCCACCGGGCAGCCGGCGGTAAGCCCCGATGGCAAATGGCTGTATTTTGTAAGCGATATGCCGGGCGGCTATGGTGCAACGGATATTTACTACTGCGAAATATACAGTGATGGCAAGTTGGGTACGCCCGTTAACGCTGGTCCAACAGTGAATACCGATGGCCGCGAAATGTTCCCGTACCTTAAGGGTGATGTGCTGTACTTTTCGTCGGACGGGCATTATGGGTTGGGCGGACTTGATATTTTTCGTAGTACCGTAACGGCTGATAAGCAGTTTTCGCTGCCGCAGAATTTGGGCAAACCCCTAAACAGCAACCGTGATGATTTTGCTTTTGCACTGGCTGAAGACGGCAAGAGCGGCTACCTGAGCAGCAACCGTGCAGGCGGCAAGGGCGACGATGATATTTACTATTTCACCGAGGAAGAAAAGGCCTGCGAAAAGATAATTACGGGGATAATAACCGATAAAAAATCAGGGCAGCCTATAGAAGGTGTGGAAGTTACAATAACCGTAGGCGAGAAGGAATTTACCGAAGTCACCAAAGCCGACGGCAGCTATACCATTACCATTTCGTGCGACAGTATACCTGTAGTAACTGCCAAAAAAGACGGCTTTGCTACGGGCGAACCTGATAAAGACGGCAACATTAATCTTGATGCCTATACCGACCTGGTTAAGAAAGGCGAGGGCGGTGCGGAGATGATAGACATTAACCCGATATATTTTGATTTCGACCAGTATTACATTACCCCGCAGGCCGCCTCAGAGCTTGATAAGGTGGTGTATGTTATGCAGCAGTTCCCTAACGTGAGTATCAAAATAGAGTCGCATACCGACAGCCGTGGTAAAGACGACTACAACCTGCGCCTGAGCGACGACCGCGCTAAAAGCACCTACAGCTACATTACCAGCAAAGGTATCGACCCCAAACGAATAGAGAGCGTTAAGGGCTTTGGCGAATCCCGCCTGCTTAATAAATGCAGCAATGGTATTCAGTGTACCGATGAAGAGCACCAGCTTAACAGGAGGAGCAATTTTATTATTGTGAAGAAGTAGGTGTTATGAAATATATGTATGTCATAATATTCTTTATCATTATTTCATGTAAGCCTTCTTATCGAGATAAGGATATGGCTGAAAGAGTTTTTAGATATCATATTGGCGTGGTTGAAAATTTTATTCGCGTTGGCTACATAGACAATGATACTCCATTGCGAAATTCAATGCTTTTTTTGGAAAAGCTTACAAAGATGAAAGGTGATATTTCAGAACAAATGGTTACATGGTATACTCCTACAAAACATAATGTGAGAGATTGGAGAAAATGGTATCGTAATAATAAAGACAGACTTTATTGGGACGATGAAAAACAAGAATTAAAGGTTAGTGAATAAGTTTGATTTATAATATCCATTTGAGGGTTAGCATCTTGGTTAATCTTTAATAACCAAACTCATGAAAACCCTATCATTATTATTTCTCATTAGTATATCCATTTGTTCATATTCCTGTAGCCTTGGCTTTAACAGGAACGAAAAAATTGTCGGCAAATATCATATAATTGCAATGGATTCGTATGCTGAAACATGCCTGGCTTATAAAGTTGGGCATGTGGATTATGTAGGCCTTGTCTCGGCAGAAGTTTTAGCCTATTGCAAAAATAATCATCATATATTTGTAAAGCAAAATCCGTATGGGAAAAGGGATGATTCACCCGTTAACTATTATATCGTACCTATCGTAAATGATACTATAACTGTTTATCCTGAAGAGCGTATTATCGGACCTTTAAAAGAAAGGGCGTTTAATAGAGAGATTTCAAAATTGAAAGTTAGGGATTTGGAGTTTAAGGAAGTTGACTAACAAATACGTCTGTTCAATTCCGAACGCAGTACAGCACAGTTGAGGAATCTCAATTGAGATTTCTCCTTCGTCGAAATGGAATACGCTCCCGAACCTGTGGAGGTTTCGAAAAAGAAAACTTTCAAATACTGTATATACCATCCTCTACATAAAAATCTCTTTTTACCGCCATATCCCTTGCACAATAGTAGCGATTGTTTACTTTTGTGGGTTGCAAATTGTAACCGGCATACTTTTTTAGCGTATGCTGCGTTTAGTAAACCGTATTATAGTTATATAAATAACCCTTTATAATGAAATTAAACCAGGTTTTTTCTGGCCTTGTGCTTGCCGCAATGGTGGCATCAGGCTGCAAATCAACTAAAGACACTACAGCTTCAACAACTGCATCGGCCACCCCGGCTGAAAAAAAAGAAGTCCTTTTTACTATTGACGACAAACCGTACTTTACTGACGAGTTTGTAAGGATTTACAACAAAAACCTTAACCTTGTAAAAGACGATTCGCAAAAAGACCTTAACAATTACCTCGACCTTTTTGTGGGGTACAAGCTTAAGGTGAGCAAAGCATATAAGGAAGGCCTGCAAAACGGCAAAAAATACCAGGGCGAACTAAAAACCTACCGCAACCAGCTGGCTAAAAACTACCTTACTGACAGCAAGGTGACTGATGAACTGGTACAGGAAGCCTACAACCGCTCTAAAAAAGAGGTAAGGGCATCGCATATATTGATATTGGTTGACGAAAACGCCCTTCCGGCAGATACGCTTAAAGCCTACAACAAGGCGGCCGATGCACGCAAGCGTGTACTGGCAGGTGAAGACTTTGCCATCGTTGCAAAGCAGGTATCAGAAGACCCGTCGGCTAAGGAAAATGGCGGCGACCTGGGCTATTTTTCGGTTTTCCGTATGGTGTACCCGTTTGAGAGCGCTGCATTTAACACGCCTAAGGGTGAAGTGAGCAAGCCTACGCGTTCACGTTTTGGCTACCACGTTATAAAAGTTACCGATACCCGCGATAACAGGGGCGAAATTACTGTGGCCCACATAATGACCCTGAAGCCTAAAAAAGGCGACACGGCAGAGGAGGCCAAAGCAAAAGAGAAAATTCAGGATATTTATAAAAAACTACAGCAGGGCGAAGAGTTTGAAGCCCTTGCAAAACAATTTAGCGAAGACAAAACCAGCGCTACCAATGGTGGCAAGCTTAACACGTTTAACTCCGGCGAACTTACATCACAGGAATTTGAAAACGAATCGTTCGCACTTACTAAGCCGGGCGAGATATCTAAGCCGTTTGAATCGCAGTTTGGCTGGCACATCATCAAGCTTATTGAGCGCAAGCCGGCTAAGAGTTTTGAGGAGCAGAAACCGGATTTTGAAGCCCGCATAAAACGCGACGAGCGCTCAAGGCTTATTGCACAAAGCGTAAACGAAAAAATTAAAAAGCGCTACACAACAGAAGAAGACAAGGCAGTATACAAAACCGTAGAAGCTGCGGTTACCGACAGTATTTACAAAATGACATGGAAAATGCCTGCCGATACCAGGCCGTACGAAAAGACGCTGCTTACCATAAACAGAGATAAAAAGCTTACAGGTAAAGATTTTTTAACCTACATTTCTACACAGCAAAACATGGGCGTGAGCGCTAAGCCGGTTGCACATGCGGTTGATGTACTTTATAATAAATATGTAGACGAGCAACTGTATGCCTATTATAATGACAACCTTGAGGCAGAGTTCCCTGAGTTTGCCGCTACCATGGATGAGTACCGCGATGGCCTGCTGCTGTATGACCTGATGGAGAAAGAGATTTGGGAAAAAGCCAAGAACGATACGATAGGCCTGCAAAACTATTATGATGCCCATAAGGCAGAATACCAGTGGAAACAAAGGGCGGATGTTGAGGTGTATTCTTCTACAAGTGAAGCCTCGGCAAAGCAGGCCAGGGAAATGCTCCTGAAGAAAAAAGATGCCAAGGCCATTAAAGACAAACTGAACACTAAAGATAAGGTAAGCATTATAGAAAAAACCGGCACGTTTGAAACCGAGTCTGCTTCAATGCCTAAAATGGCTGAGTGGAAACCCGGTATAAGCGCTGTGTTTAAAGACGGAAACTACTACTATGTTGTAAAAACCAATAAAGTATTGGAAGCTGGGCCTAAAACCCTTGATGAGGCTAAAGGCAGGGTAATAAACGATTACCAGCAGTACCTGGAGAGCACCTGGGTAGACAACCTTAAGAAAGAATTTACCGTTAAGGTAAATGCCGAAACGTTTGAAAAAGTTAAAAAAGAGCTTAACCAGTAATGGGTAAAAGAGCACTGTTGTTTTTGTGTTGCATACTGCTGGTGGCCTGCGGTAAGGATAATGCCCCCTCTCCTGAGGATGCCGTGGCGCGTGTAAACGGCGCTTACCTTACCCGCTTAGAGCTTGCCGGCATAGTACCCCCGGGTACTGCAAAGGAGGACAGCATTGCTATAGTGAAATCTTTTATAGACCGCTGGGCGTCGCAGCGCCTTATGTATGATGCAGCCAAGGTAAACATAGGCGGCGAAAAGCAGGAAGAACTGGAAGAGCTTATCCGCCAGTACAAGACCGACCTTTATACCAAGGCGTACCTGGAAGAGCTTGTAAAGCAAAGCGTAGATACCACTATAACCGAGGATCAGCTTAAAGAATACTATACGGCCAATAAAGAGAACTTCCGTACCACGGGGATGCTCGCTAAGCTTAAGTACCTGAAGATGGAAAAGGGCCACCCTAAGTTCCGGCAGGCGAGCCAGCGTTTTAACAGCGGCAATAAAAAGGATAAGGCGGCGCTTAATGAAATGACGCTGCATTTTAAAAATTATGCCTTTAACGATACGGTCTGGACAAGCATGAACGAAATCTACCAGAAACTTCCGTTTATTACACCCGATAACCGCAACCGGTATATCTCAAGCGGCATCTCGTATCAATACCCTGATTCGGTGGATGTTTACCTGGTAAAGGTTAACAAAGTACTCGACAGGAACGTGGTGGCCCCCTATGAATATATTAAGCCCACGCTCAAAGAGGTTATAATAAATAACAGGAAACTGGAGTTAATTAAAAAAATTCAAAAAGACATCACGGATGATGCAATCAAAAATAAGAAGTATGAAATTTATAAATAAACGTATTGCACTGTTCCTTGCTTTTACTTTTGCGGGGCTTTCTGCCTTCGCGCAGGAAATTATCCCAGAACCGGTAAAAGATTCTGTAAAGCGCCAGGTGGTGCCTAAGGGCAGCAAGCTAAAGGTAGACGGCGTTGTGGCGGTAGTGGGCGATTATGTGGTGCTTGATTCTGATATCGACCTTAGCTATAAGGAAATGCAGGCGCAAGGCATGTCTACAGCCGATATTACACGCTGCGAACTTTTAGGCAAGCTTATGGAAGACAAGTTGTATGCCCACCAGGCCATACAGGACAGTATAGTGGTAAGTGATGCCGAAGTAAATGAACAGGTAAGCCGCCGTATAGATTATTTTGTAGAGCAACTGGGTACTGAGGCTAAGATGGTGGAGTATTTTAAGAAGAAAGACCTTGAGTCGTTTAAGTCGGAGTTGTTTGAAATACTTAAAACGCAGCAGCTTACCGAAAAAATGCAGAAGAAAGTGCTTGATGAAGTAGAAATAACCCCTGAAGAAGTGCGCCAGTTCTTTAAGAAATTCAACAAGGAAGATATACCGCTTTTTGGTGCCGAGATGGAAATTGCCCAGATAGTAGTAAAGCCCCAGGTACCTGAAGAAGAAAAGCAAAAGGTGCGCGACCGGCTTAAGCAGATAAAAAAAGATGTGCAGGATGGCGCCAGCTTTTACAGCAAGGCCGTACTGTATTCAGATGATAAGGGTTCTGTGGCGAGTGGCGGATTTTATAAGATAAACCGTAAAACCCAATTTGTAAAAGAGTTTAAAGACGCGGCATTTAGCCTTAATGAAGGTGAAATATCAGATCCTGTAGAAACGGAGTTTGGCTACCACCTTATCTATGTAGAGAAAATCCGGGGGCAGGAGCGTGATGTGCGCCACATCCTCATCATCCCTAAAACTACTGATGAGGAACTTAAAAAGGCCAAAGATAAGATTGAGGCCATAAGGAAAAAGATTACTTCGGGCGAAATATCGTTTGCCGATGCTGCAAAATCAGAGTCGGATGACAAAGAAACCAGGAACAGCGGCGGGCTTTTGATCAACCCGGCTACCTTTGGTACCCGATTTGAGCTTACTAAAATGGATCCGAGCATCTACAACGAAGTTTCAGAACTAAAAAGTAACGAGGTTACCCAGCCTATACTTGATGTAGACCGTGGCGGGGCACAGAGCTTTAAACTGCTTACGGTAACTAACCGTTTTGAACAGCACCCGGCCGATTATGCCCAGGATTATATAAAAATTAAAGAGCTTGCACTTAAGGAAAAACAAATGAAAACCATTGCAAAATGGAGTGCTGATAAGATAAAAGACACCTATATTAGTGTAAACGCCGATTACAAAACCTGCAAATTTGCCAACAACTGGCTTAAAAAGTAATATACTGGCAGCAGTTTTAATTAGGTAAAGAATAAAATTATTTATAAGTTTGAGGCTAAGGTTATACTTAGCCTTAATTTTAACCAAGAATATATGTCAGACGTAGCAGCGATACAGGAGTTAGTCCGCAAACAGGCCGCTTTAAAACAGGAAATAGGTAAAATAATCATAGGCCAGCAGGAGGTTGTAAACCAGATTGTACTGAGCGTTTTTGCAGGAGGCCACGCGCTGCTTGTAGGCGTACCCGGCCTTGCCAAAACCCTTATGGTAAACACCATCAGCCAGGCGCTGGGGCTTGATTTTAAACGCATACAGTTTACGCCCGACCTTATGCCGAGCGATATACTGGGCAGCGAAATACTCGATGAGAACCGTAACTTTAAGTTCATAAAAGGGCCGATTTTCAGTAACATAGTACTTGCGGATGAAATAAACCGTACCCCGCCTAAAACCCAGGCTGCCCTGCTTGAAGCCATGCAGGAAAAAGCTGTTACCATAGCCGGGCACCATCATAAGTTGGCCTTGCCGTACTTTGTTTTGGCTACCCAAAACCCAATAGAGCAGGAGGGAACCTACCCACTGCCGGAAGCGCAGCTGGACCGTTTTATGTTTGCCATAAAGCTGGATTACCCATCGTTTGCCGAGGAAGTTCAGGTGGTTAAAAGTACCACGGCCGATAGCAAGGTTACCATAAACCCGCTGTTTACCGCCCAGGAAATCGTAGACTTCCAGCACCTGATACGCCGCATACCCGTGGCCGATAATGTGGTAGAATATGCCGTAACGCTGGTTAACAAAACCCGACCGGGCAACCCGCTGAGCAACGATTATATTAAAACATACCTCGATTGGGGTGCGGGCCCGCGAGCCAGCCAGAACCTTATACTGGCCGCAAAAACCAATGCCGCCCTTACCGGCAAGTACAGCCCCGATATTGAGGATGTACAGGCCGTAGCCACCGGGATACTACGCCACCGTATTATAAAGAACTACAAGGCCGATGCCGAAGGCATTACCGAAGAAATGATAATCAAAAAGCTGTTTTAGGACAGCTTTTTTTATAACCCCTAACTAAAACAAAAATGGAAGACTATACAGCACTCGTTGCAAAAGGGCCGGCAGCCTATATAAAAGCACTGGCAGATATTGGTTGGTTTGAGCATTCGCAACATACGATAGAAGAAATTGCCGCCCAGGTGCTGCGGTATGAAGATAACAATCACTTTGTGCTGGCATTGTCACAGCTAAGCTTTGACGCCGAGGGCTTTGAGTCGGGCGCGGAGTATGCTAAGGTGCTGTACGATATGGCGGCACTGGCGGGGATTAAACTCACATCGGTAGAGCTGGACTTTAATTTTTCTGAGGAAGCCGATACCTTAACGGGTACTGTTACTACCGAGAACGACAGCTACTGGCTCGAATTTGAGAACCTTGTAGGCTGGTTTGACCCGGAGTTGGTTGACTTTATGAACGACGAGGTGCTGGATGGCGAAGGAGTGGAAGGCCGTATTTTCGACCTGCCGGCCATCGACCAGTTTACGCAGTTTGTGTTTGTGCCGCGCGGTTTGTATGAAAAAGCGGTTGAAAACGGGCTTATACCGGAAGATGCGGATTATTTTATAAGCGGCATGATGGAGTAGGGTAATTTTTTAGCAACGGCCCGAACGGTAGTGAATTGGCGAAGCAATTGCACTGATTAGCACGAATAAGAATTTTGCTTCCCGGGATAGTTTAATCGGTAATCAGTTTAAGATCGTTTTAGATAATAAAATATTGGAAATTAAGTTATTACTTTTGATAACCAAATCACAATTATATGAAAAAATATCTTTTACTCTTCCCTGAAATATTTTTTACAGCCTTAGGTACATACTGGGCTTACAAGAATCTTACTGTAAACCAGTCGGTAAACTATATTGCCTTGCTGGTAATTGCAATAATGGTTTTCCAGATTATCTTTAGCAAAAGGGGGCTGGGGCTAATGATGGGAGCGTTGCTTACGCTGTTCTCGTTCTATATGATGCTCGCTGCGGTTTCAGACTACAGGGATTTCCCCGAAGGAGATTCCGCAGGCACACGCTTTTTGCTTCTTGCTTTAGGTTTTTTCCTGCTTTCTGCTCTTATTGGCGCAGGCATGGTGGTAAAATTTGGCCGTCAGAAAAATACGCCCGGCGCAGCTTCTGAAACTATTACGGTATAAAACATTATATTTGTATTCTTACATTACAGGCCATTGTTACAGTGGCCTTTTTTATGCACTAACTATGGATAAATTTTTACGTTTTACACCTACCATATTTTGCCTATTGTTTACTGCGTTTTGGTTTGTGCAGGAATACATTGGCATTGGCGAAGTAAACCTGCCGTGTATTGCCATCGGCATCGCGCTCGTTGCGCAGCTGTTTACCAATAATAAAACCACCGGTTTTTTATACGGCATTATTTTCCTTATCTTTTCGGGTTACGAACTTATCACCTCTATAACTTCGCATATAGAGACAGAAATTGTAACGGCTAATACGGCGAAGTTTTACATTACGCAATATATTATTTTCGGTATTTGTTTTATCATGGCGGTGCTTATGGTATACTACAACAGGTATTTTAGACAGAAAAGGACTTAATATTTGTGCTTGAGAGAATTTATTTTACCACCATATATAATTACTATAGTTTAATTTACTTGAAATTTCTATTACAGCATCAATACTATTTTAGGGATGATATTTGCATATTATCAATATGCAGTTAAATAACTAACAATTTTTAACCAAACCGCGCTTTAACATAATCTTTTTGAATTAAATGCAGTAAAGTAGAATGTTTATAAATAATTATTGGTGTAAATTAAAGAATCAATAAAAATTTTTTAGTTGTAATTAGATTGACTAAATTTACTGACTTTTTTAACGAACGAACATTAATATACTTATTATGGCTTTTGATATTGAAATGATCAAAAAGGTGTATGAGAACCTGGCCGAACGTGTTGACAAAGCACGTGAGCTGGTGGGCCGTCCGCTTACACTATCCGAAAAAATTCTGTACTCCCACCTTTGGGAAGGAACGCCTAACCAGGCATTTACAAGAGGGAAAGATTATGTAGATTTTGCCCCGGACAGGGTAGCCTGCCAGGATGCCACCGCACAGATGGCCCTGTTACAATTCATGCATGCCGGTAAAGCCAAAGTGGCCGTGCCTACAACGGTACACTGCGACCACCTTATACAGGCAAAGGTTGATGCCAAAACCGACCTTAAACGCGCTAAAGAACAAAGCAACGAAGTATTTGACTTCCTTTCTTCTATATCTAATAAATACGGTATCGGTTTCTGGAAACCGGGTGCCGGTATCATCCACCAGGTAGTGCTGGAAAACTATGCATTTCCCGGCGGTATGATGATAGGTACCGACTCCCACACGGTTAACGCCGGTGGCCTTGGCATGCTTGCCATAGGTGTGGGTGGTGCCGATGCGGTAGACGTAATGAGTGGCATGGCGTGGGAACTTAAATTCCCTAAGCTGATAGGCGTAAAGCTTACCGGTAAGCTAAGCGGCTGGACGGCTCCTAAAGACGTTATCCTTAAAGTGGCCGGTATACTTACTGTAAAAGGGGGTACTGGCGCTATTGTTGAATATTTTGGCGAAGGCGCAAAATCTATGTCATGTACCGGTAAAGGTACTATATGTAATATGGGTGCCGAGGTGGGTGCTACAACATCTACTTTCGGGTACGACGACTCTATGAGCCGTTACCTGCGTGCCACTAACCGTGCCGATGTAGCCGATGCAGCCGATAAGGTTGCCGCCTACCTAACCGGAGACGACGAAGTATATGCAAACCCTGAGCAGTATTTTGACCAGGTTATAGAAATAAACCTTAGCGAACTTGAGCCGCACCTTAACGGCCCTTTTACCCCGGATTTAGCTACGCCTATCTCTAAAATGAGGGAAGAAGCTGAGAAAAACGACTGGCCTTTACAAATACAGGTTGGCCTGATAGGTTCATGTACTAACTCATCTTACGAAGATATTTCGCGTTCGGCCTCACTTGCCAGGCAGGTGGCTGAGAAAAAACTGAAGACTAAATCGCAGTTTACCATCACTCCGGGTAGTGAGGTGGTGCGTTACACTATAGAGCGCGACGGATTTATTGATACCTTCGATAAAATTGGCGCTACTGTATTTGCCAATGCCTGCGGGCCGTGTATCGGTATGTGGGACAGGGAAGGCGCTGAAAAAGAAGAGCGCAACACCATCGTTCACTCATTTAACCGTAACTTCTCTAAACGTGCAGACGGTAACCCTAACACGCTTGCGTTTGTGGGCTCTCCGGAGCTTGTAACAGCGCTTGCCATTGCGGGTGACCTGGGCTTTAACCCTATTACCGACAAGCTTATCAACGAAGATGGCGAAGAGGTAATGCTGGATGAGCCAACCGGTAATGAGCTGCCTCCTAAAGGATTTGACGCGGAAGACCCGGGTTACCAGGCACCGGCTGCTGATGGTAGTGGTGTGCAGATTATTGTTAGCCCTACATCAGAGCGCCTTGAGCTGCTTGCGCCGTTCCAGCCCTGGGATGGAGAGAACATCATGGGTGCGAAACTGCTTATCAAAGCATTTGGAAAATGTACTACCGACCATATTTCTATGGCGGGACCATGGTTGCGCTACCGTGGCCACCTTGATAACATTTCTAACAATATGCTTATAGGTGCCGTTAACGCGTTTAACCAAAAAACAAACAGCGTTAAGAACCAGCTTACGGGTGCTTATGAGGCAGTACCTGCTACGGCCCGTGCCTATAAAGCCGCCGGTGTACCTACCATAGTGGTGGGCGACCACAACTACGGCGAGGGTTCATCGCGTGAGCATGCCGCTATGGAGCCGCGCCACCTTGGTGTGCGTGCCGTACTGGTAAAATCATTTGCCCGTATACACGAAACCAACCTTAAAAAGCAGGGTATGCTTGCGCTTACCTTCTCTAACGAGACAGATTACGACAAGATACAGGAAAATGATACCTTTAACTTTACAGACCTTAAAGAGTTTGCCCCTAACAGGCAGCTTACCCTTGAGGTAATACATGATGACGGTACCAAAGATATTATACTGGTAAATCACAGCTACAACGAAGGCCAGATAGGCTGGTTTGTAGCCGGTAGCGCCCTTAACCTTATTGCAGCAGCAGGGGCAGAGGCAAACGTTTAAGCAGCATCCTTTACTATAATAGTTAAAACTCCCATCCGGTAACGGTGGGAGTTTTTTTATGTGTTTTGCCGATTTGGTAATGGTTAAAACATTGAATCGTTTTTGGTGTAATAAAAAAGGAGCAACTTCAGTTACTCCCTTTATTCATATCTTAAAATTAGTTACTTAATACCCCGCTGTAAAGCGTTGCCTGCGGAAGCGCGGTGTTTCGGCTTCATCGGCAATTACCACGGCAAGGTCTTCCACTGATAGTGTGTTGCGGTGGCCCGCATCAAAAACGGGGCTGTCAAACCCCAGGCGGTAGCTGCCCGTGCGGCCGGTGGTAATGCCCTTGTGCATCTCGATGGCCGGGCTAAAAAATACCCAGTCGAGTTCTTTTTCTTCCTTAAGTATATTTAGGTACTTGCGTACGGCATTGGCACCTGGCTTAAACTCTTCGGGGAATTTAGGCGTATCTATAAGCTGCAGGCCGGGGGCAACATACAGGCTGCCCGCGCCGCCCACTACAATAAACCGCCCAATGCCCGCTTTCTTAACGGCCTCTTGTATAAAGCGTGCCCCGCGAAGGTAATCTTCATAAATATCGGGGTTTGCCCAGCCGGGGTTGTAGGCGCTTACCACCACGTCGTGGCCCTTTAAAATTTCGAGTATGTGGTTTGCATCAAAAATATCGCCTTTTACGTTAGTTACATTTTCGTGTGCCTCAGTTGCTGGGTTACGGCTTATGGCGGTTACCTGGTGGCCACGGGCTGCAAATTCGGTTACCAGTGCGGCACCCACAAATCCTGTGGCGCCTATTATGGCTATTTTCATGTGTCTATAATATTGGTATTTGTAAAATAGGTTACGTTTGTTTTTTGGATGGTATAGTTAAAACTGTTCGCTAAAGTGTGTAAGGGTAATATCTTTTAACTGGCAGCATATTTTTTCGTTAATGCCTTTATAAAGGCTGTCAAGGTTGTTGTTAATCTTTTTCCCCACCGGGCACTCCGGGTTAGGATCATTTTTGGCATAACCTAAAGATACACAGTCAAACGTAATGTTATAAATAGCTTCAAGTGTAATTTCAGATGCCGGTTTTGCAAGGCGCGTACCGCCAAATTTCCCTTCGCGGCTTTCAACAATGTTATGTTTTTTAAGGTTAGCCACTTCCTTGCGTACCAGTACGGGATTGATGTTCATGCTTCCGGCAATAAAGTCAGACGACAGGAATTGCTGTGGGTAGCGGGTCATCAAGGTAAGGATGTGGACGTTAATTGCAAATTTGCCGGAAATCATACTGTAATGAAATAGATTACTAAAATAAGAAGTTTTTTTCTATTTTTCCATTTTTGCCGGGCCGGATTTATTAAACTGTAAGTTTTGATGGGGTAATATTCGTTACTCCTGAAAATCAGAAACCGAATTATCGAAATCATGCTATCCAAAATTCTATCTTTGCCCCACCACAAACAACCCTCTTTGTTATGGATAACCTTATCCTGATGTTTACCTGCCTGCTGGTGGGTGTTGGTTTTCAAAAGATAAAAGCCATAGCGCCAAACACGCACGTGGCACTGAACCAGTTTGCCATATATATGCTGCTGCCCGCCATTACTTTGTATTATATACCTAAGATACATATCAGTGCAGAACTCATTTATCCTGTATGCGCGGCATGGTTCAGCTTTTTGCTCTCCTGGGCTTTTTTTGCGGCGCTTGGTACTGCGCTGCACTGGCCGAAAAAGTTACAGGGCTGCCTTATCCTTACAGCGGGATTCCTAAATTCGTCGTTTGTGGGTTTCCCAGTTATTGAGGCGCTATATGGTAAAAAAGGATTGCAAACCGCTATACTGGTAGACCAGCCGGGTTCGTTTGTAATGCTCTCTACGCTGGGTATAATTGTTGCTGTGCTTTACTCAAACGGACAGTTAACAGCGGGAATGGTGGCACGGAGGGTGCTGCTGTTTCCGCCTTTCATGGCATTTACAATAGGGCTTTTGATGAATATTGCAGAGTATGATTTTTTAGTCCCTCTGCAAAGCGTACTGCAAAAACTGGGCAGCTGCCTTACGCCGGTAGCGCTGGTGGCCGTTGGGCTTCAGCTAAAAATAGATACTAAAAGCAAGCACTGGGGTTTTTTAAGCCTGGGGCTATTTGTAAAGCTACTGCTTATACCTCTTGTTTTTCTGTTAGTATATAAGGGCCTGCTGCACAAAGAAGGCGACCATATAGACATATCTATAATGGAAACCGCTATGCCGCCCATGATAACCGCCGCCATTATTGCATCATCGCATGGGCTTAAGCCGCGCCTTGCGGGTATGATGGTAGGTATAGGCATACCACTTTCAATTTTAACACTGGTGTTTTGGTATTTCGTTTTGAAGCATTACTAATATTTTGTAACTTACTATAAATACGCTACTCTTATTTTTTGTTATAAAATATAGTTTGTACAGGGTATTTTGTTAAAATAAACAGGTGTTTAGGAATTTTAAATATTTAAACAATAATTAATGTAAGAAAAGTAATTCTTTTCTTAAAATTTTCTTAAATTACCGTCCCTAAACCAATTAAAATCAACTATATGTGGATTTTTGATAGTTCTATACATAAAAATTTCAACAGCCTTGCTTTACTTATGGTACGTATAGTAGTGGGCGGCCTTATGCTCACTCATGGCTTACAAAAATATTATATGCTTATAGAAGGCGCGCCTGTAAAATTTCCCGACCCTATTAATATAGGTGCCGGGCCTTCATTAGTGCTTGCCGTTTTTGCAGAGCTTGTATGCAGCGCATTGTTAATTATAGGTTTTGCTACCCGGTTGATTACCCTGCCGCTTATTATTAATATGGCAATAATAGTGTTTGTGGTACACAGCCGTAAAGGCCTGGAAGTCCAGGAACTACCCATACTGTACCTTCTTATTTATGTACTGCTGCTAATAACCGGCAGTGGAAAATATTCCGTAGACCGGCTTATACCGCGCAAGAAAAAGTATATTTTTGGGAGTAACGTAAAATCCTGATTAGTATAAATCCTTACGATTTAGTGGCCAAAATATTCGCCTACAAAGATAAGTATACCGCCTATTACCAGCATTATACTATTTGTTTTAAGCGTGTTAACCGCTTTTGCAAGGTTAGCATTGTTAACTTCTACCTGTTCACCTTTAGCGGTATATTTATTGGCGCCTTTAAGTCCGGCATATACGCTTATGGCAAATAGCAGCCTGAAGCCGCAGTTAAGGCATATTAAAACCCCGATAATTTCAAGAATGATTAGCATAAGTTTTTTGGTTAAAATTTTGTTAAGGCAAATATATAAGTTTTCATAATATCCGAGTAATTCCCTTTTGCATTTTTTTATCAGTATTTTATCCTTGTACCCCAATACTGATATAACTTTAAGCTGATGAAATTTTTGGCAATCTCTTAAATTTATAAGTATTTGTAGTATTTTAATAATCAATAGCTTTTAAAACTACGGTATTTTTGGAAAAATATTTAAATGTATAATTATGAAAAAGAAATTACTTTTATTACTTCCCCTGTTGCTCCTGTCTCAGTATGGTGAAGCCCAGTGTGCCGATGTGCAAAATGTTTTTGCCTTTATTTATGATGGCAAAACCTATGAAATTATAAAGGAAAACAAAACCTGGGTTAATGCCGCAGCATGCGCTGTAAGCCGTGGAGGGTATCTTGCTGAAGTAAACAGCATTGAAGAGAATAATGCCATTTTTAACCAGTTAGCCCAGGCAGGTGTATCCGCTGCAGACACTCCGGCGTCAGATGGTTTTTCTTCATATGTATGGCTGGGCGGCAACGATATTAGCGGCGAAGGCAACTGGATATGGAACGGGAATAACGATACTACCACAACAGCATTTTGGCAGGGCACATTTACCGGCAGTGCCGTAAACGGACATTTTAACAACTGGGGTAATAATGAGCCGGATAACTGGGGAACGGGCACGGGGCAGGACGGCCTTGGTATGGCAGTTGTAGCCTTTCCAAATGGCCCGGCCGGCAGCTGGAATGATGTAAAACACACTAATGTATTGTATTTTGTGGTAGAGTACAGCACCATACTGGGTAGTGGAATAGCGGCTAATGCTACAGTATCAGTATACCCTAACCCTGCTACAGATATCGTTAAAATAAGCGCAGCCGTGCCTGTTAAAGCGGTTACACTGTATACACTTACAGGGCAGGTGGTACAGCCGCTACATAAGGATAACTGGGCAAATGGAGAAATTTCTGTGGTAAACCTGAATGCGGGCATATATATTATGAATATATTCCTGGAGGATGACACTGTAGTTATAAAAAAACTGGTAAAAGACTAAGGAGAACTATACTAATAACTATTCATTTTACCGTTGGTGCCGCCCTTATCAGGGCGGTTTTGTTATTAGCCCGTTTACTACAAAAAATCACGTACTTAGGTGTTCTTAAATTTTCCTACTTTTGATTCTTCAAATCTGTAACATGAACACCACGCTTACCGCATTCATTGTAGAACAACTGCAAACCATAACCGGCCCGGGATATGTCTTTACCGATGAAGCTACGCGCCTGCATTATGGCCATGACGAAACTGAAGATTACAGCTTTCCGCCCATGGTGGTGGTAAAGCCGGGTACGGTGGAAGAGGTTTCGGCTATTATGAAGCTGGCTAATGAATATAAAATTCCCGTTGTGCCCATAGGCGCGCGTACCGGACTAAGCGGCGGCGCACTGAGCATACACGGAGGCATAGGCCTGAGCATGGAGCGCTTTACTGCCCTGGAAATTGACGAAAAAAACCTTCAGGCTATTGCCGGCCCTGGCGTAATAACGCAGGTATTACGCGAAACTGCCGCTGAAAAAGGCCTGTTTTACCCGCCAGACCCCAGCAGTATGGGCAGCTGTACAATAGGCGGCAACGTGGCCGAAAACAGTGGTGGCGCCCGTGCCGTAAAATACGGCGTGACCAAAGACTACATCCTAAACCTGGAGGTGGTACTGCCCAATGGCGAAATTATAATGACGGGGGCTAATACACTCAAAAATTCTACCGGATATAACCTTACCCAGCTGATGGTGGGCAGCGAGGGTACGCTGGGTATCATTACTAAAATTGTGCTGAAGCTCATCCCAAAAACCACCTATAACGTGCTAATGCTTATCCCGTTTTTTAATGCGGGGCAGGCATGTGAGGCAGTGGCTGCAATTTTCCGTGCCGGCATAGTACCCAGTGCGCTGGAGTTTATGGAGCGCGATGCTATAGACTGGGGCCTTAAGTACCTTGACGGCGTAAGCCTTGATATAAAGCCTGAAGTACAGGCACACCTGCTGGTAGAGGTAGACGGCAACTACCCTGATGTGCTTTTTGCCGAAGCCGAGAAGATAATGGGCGCAGTAGAGCATTTTGAAATTGACGAAATTTTATTTGCCGATACCGAAGACCAGAAAAATGCCCTGTGGAAATTGCGCCGCACGGTGGCCGAAGCGGTAAAGTCGAATTCAGTATATAAAGAGGAAGATACTGTAGTGCCACGTTATGAACTGCCCGTGTTGCTCGAAGGTATTAAGCGCATTGGCAAAAAATATGGTTTCCATTCGGTTTGCTATGGCCATGCCGGCGATGGCAACCTGCATGTAAACATTATTAAAGGCGATATGACGGATGAAAACTGGAAGGTAGAAGTACCTAAAGGCATCCGTGAAATATTTGAGCTTACCGTATCGCTTAAGGGTACGCTGAGCGGCGAGCACGGTATTGGCTACGTGCAAAAGAATTTTATGGATATCGCCTTCCCCCAGGTGCAGTTGGAGCTTATGCGGGGCATCAAGCAGTTATTCGACCCCAATAACATTTTAAACCCGGGAAAGATTTTGCCTGATAGCCTTTAGTCAGTTTCCCGGCTGCTGAGGAGCTAAGAAGCTTCCCTCGCCAAAACCTTTGTAGCAAACTTACCAATAGTCAATCCCTGTACGATTATAGAAAACACCACCACAAAGTAGGTAATGGCTATAATGGTGCTCTTATAGGGGTTGTTGTCTATAGACAGTGCCAGTGCGATAGACACACCACCTCGCAGCCCACCCCAAACCAGTATTTTGATGGTTCCTGCGCTGAATTTTTCGCGGAAGGTAATAAACTTGGTGGGCAGCCATATCGAGATAAAGCGGGCACACAGCACCAGTACTACACAGGCCAGGCCGGGGAACCAGTATTCGTTAAGGTCTTTTATCATTAATAAATCAAGGCCTATTAAAAGAAACAGTATGGCGTTTAGTATCTCGTCGTTTAGTTCCCAAAATTTATCCAGGTAGTCTTTAGTGGTGGCGCTCATGGCAAAGCGCTTGCGTAGGTTGCCTATAATTATCCCTGCAAAAACCATAGTAAGCGGGCCCGATATGTGTAGCCATTCCGCTATTAGCGAACCGCCCATTACTACTGAGAGCGTTATAAGTACTGATACTTTATAGTCGTCTATTTTACGCATCGCGCGCGACGCCGTAATCCCTAACAGTACACCCAGTATAAATGCGCCTCCGGCTTCTTTAACAAAAAGCCATGCTACGTTAAATACGTTTAGGTCTGATGAGGTTCCGTTGGCCAGTTGCAGTATCACGGCAAATACTACTACGGCCACACCGTCGTTAAACAGCGACTCGCCCGCTATTTTTGTTTCGAGCGATTTGCGCACTTTGGCCTGCTTAAGTATACTCAGTACCGCCACAGGGTCGGTAGGGGAGATGAGCGCTCCAAACAGCAGGCAGTAGATATAGGGAATTTCAAGGTCTTTTATGGGAATAAAATATACCAGCGTACCCACTACAAAGGTTGATATTACCACGCTGAGGGTAGAGAACACCACTATAGGTACACGCTGCTCATTAAGGTCTTTTATGTTTATGTGTATGGCGCCGGCAAAGAGCAAAAAGTTAAGCATGGCACCCATGAGCAGTTCGGTAAAATCAAAAGTGTGTACCAGTTTAGAGAGTTCGTGCAGGGGCTTAGGCAGTATCTTGCCAAAGGCTACAAGTAGTATAGAAACGGCCATGGCTATTACCATTACCCCAATGGTTGAGGGCAGCTTTAAGAACCGTACATTAAGGTAGGCAAAAAAGCTGGCAAGTACTATAAGTATGGAGAGTGAGTAATATAGTTCCATGAAACGGAGTATGCTGTTTTTGAAAGCCGATTTTTACAAATATAGCATTCAGTAGGGGTAAAAGCAATTTTTTAACAGCCCCCGGTTGCTTAGATGCAAAGCGTTTTGCTTAATAGCAATCTTCCGGATAAGTACATATCTGAATAAAGCCTGCTCCCTTATGCTCGGTTAAGGCCTACAGGTCCAGCGCCTTTCTTACATCCTCGGCAAGCACTTTTTCCATGATTTTGCTGCCGGTACGGTTAAGGAATTTCCATTTACCGCCGGTAAACTCATTAGAAATAGCTATAATATCCGCACGGGTCTTCATGGTAAACGAGTTCGACCTGGGGTTAAAGGTAACGTCCTCGCTTTTCATAGATGTTTTTAAATTCTGTATCATTGTTTTAGATTCCGCTTCGCTTATAGGCTGTGTAAACGTCATCTTCATAAGCAGGTCGTGCTTTACTATACAATAATACCCTTTACCTATGTGTTTTATTTCGCCCAAATCAAAGTTGGCTGGGGCGTCAAGCACATCTAATATATACCCGGGACCGTTAAGCATGCCCTGTAGCGATTTTAGCATCTGTTCTTTTGGTATTACCTCAAAAATTTTTGGGTAGGTATCGTTTAAAAGCGCTTCATAGTTACCGCTGGTAGTATTTTTATAAACACGGTCCAGCCCGGCCTGTAGTGCCGGTTTATCCTGGGCAACACCTGCCAGTGAGCAACAAACTAAAAAAAAAGTGATAATACAAGTCTTCATAGGGTAAAGATAGCAAAAGTAATTTACTCTTTTATTTTTACCGGCAGTATACTATTAAACAGCGAGCGCCCATCAACCTCTTTAATGTTTACCGGCATTTCATTATAGGTGCTTATGTCTACTATTTTTACCTCCATAGGGGTGCTGTTGTCCAGTTTTACAGTTATGGTGCCATCGGCATTTACCGGTACCAGGCCATATTGTAAACCATTTTCAGTTACTGTTGGCGCGGCATGCGCCCTGGGGATGATGTTAACTTCTTTAAAGGTGTTAATAACCAGGCAGGTAGCAATAATAGTAAGTACGATTTTTGTGTATTTGTCTGCTTTCATAAGGCTGTAAGTTAAAGTTATAGTTTAAATGTAGTAAAATAAAGTTATTGGCGTGTAAAAAATCGCGGTTAAGATTTTTGTATATTTGGGTAAAATGCTTACTGCCATGAAAAGGATGCTGCTGTTTTTACTGCTGTGCCAGGCTCTGCCCGCATTCGCGCAGAAGGGATATCCTGTGCCAACTGAGGACGTTTCACGGCTTTTTTATATCCAGCACAGCAACAACCACAACACTTTTGTATATGATGCTAATATGGCCGGCAAAAAGCTTAATACAGCCGACCCGGTATCCGTTTACCGGCTATGCTATACAAAGGGAAAAACCGGGCTAAAGGAAGAACTAAGTGGTATACAGCGTAAGATGGCGTATGGCATTACCCTAACGTCTGCCGAAGCTGCCTCCTGCACTTTTACCCTTGCCGCTTACCCTGCAAAAAAGATAGCAGTGCACCTGGATAAAAACGGACGTCCGTATGCCGCCGTACATGTAAACGGCAAAAACATTGTACTTAAAAAGATGTTCCTGCTTGTAAATAAGTCAGGCACTAATGTAGTGCATATCGATTTTTATGGAAAGGATGCCGCTACCGGGAAAGATGTTGTGGAGCGGTTTTATGTAAAAGACTAAAAAAAAGGTAATTAGGTTAACGCGCTAATTGCCTAAATAAGGTCAGCAGCTATAAACAAAAAAACTCCTGCTATTAACAGGAGTTGTATAATTAAAAATGAATATATTTTATAGTTATTGGTTTATCGCCTCTTCGTTTTCCTTATCGAGGTAGCCCTGAACAATCTGTATCGCGTTGGCTACCACGTCGCTAAGCGCGGTAATGTAGCTCCCTTCCGGGGCGGTAGTAAGGGCGTGCTTAATGGCATCGGTTTCTTTCGGGATAACTTCGTAGGTTATTTCACGTCCCGACGCGGCAAAGCCTTCCAGGAGCAGCCCGTTGATTTCTTCTTCGGTACGGCCGCGCAGGTGCTTTTCGTTACGCATAATAATGTGGTCAAACATACGCGCGGCAATGGTGGCACAGTCGCGGATGTCCTGGTCGCGGCGGTCGCCCACCCCCGAAATGATGCCAACTTTTGTAGTCGCCTCCACATTACTCAGGTAGTCTTCTACAGCCAGGTAGCCCGCCGGGTTGTGCGCAAAGTCGATAAGTACCTTAAATTTCTGGAATTCGAAAATGTTCATCCTGCCCGGTGTTTGCGCCGTGCCCGGAATAAACGTTTGCAGAGAAAGGCTGATGTCTTCCGTTTTAAAACCCCACAGGTAGGAGGCCAGGGTAGCGGCCAGTGCGTTGGCAATCATAAAGCGTGCTTTGCCCCCTAATGTAAGCGGCACATGCGATGCTTTCTCGATGCGTATTTTCCAACTGCCTTTTTTAATGGTAATATAGCCGTTTTCGTATACCGCGGTTACACGGCCGGCTTTAGCTTCTTCTTTTATAAACGGGCTGTCTTCGTCAAGGCTGAAGTAAGCCACGTTACATTCCAGTTCACGGCCTATTTTGATACACTCAGGGTCGTCGCCGTTAAGTACCGCCCAGCCATCTTTTTTCACGCTGCGCGGAATAACGCGTTTTACACGGGCAAGGTCGTCGATAGTATTGATGTCGTTTAGCCCCAGGTGGTCTTCCTGAATGTTGGTTATGATACCAATATCACAGCGGCTGAAGCCAAGTCCCGAACGGAGGATTCCGCCACGGGCAGTTTCAAGCACCGCAAATTCTACCGTAGGGTCCTTTAAAATATATTCAGCACTGAATGGCCCTGTGGTATCGCCTTTTTCGAGCATGTGGTTTTGCACATAAATACCGTCAGACGTGGTAAAACCCACTTTGTAGCCATTGTTTTTTACAATGTGCGCCAGCAGTCGGGTAGTGGTAGTCTTGCCATTAGTACCCGTTACCGCAAATATGGGGATGCGGCTCGGCTTGCCGGGAGGGTAGAGCATGTCTATAACCGGGGCGGCAACGTTGCGCGGCAGGCCTTCGCTTGGGGCGAGGTGCATACGGAACCCGGGAGCGGCATTAACCTCAAGTATCACACCTCCGTTTTCTTTAAGCGGCTGTGTAAGGTTTTCGGCCATAATGTCTATACCGCACACATCAAGCCCTATTACTCGGCTAATGCGTTCTGAAAGGAAAATATTTTCGGGGTGCATCAGTTCGGTTACATCTACTGATGTGCCACCGGTGCTCAGGTTGGCAGTTGATTTAAGGTACACAATTTCGCCATCGGCAGGAACGGTTTCCAGTGTGTAGCCCATTTTTTCCAGCAAATCGGTTGTATCACGGTCAACGGTAATTTCGGTAAGTACATTTTCATGACCGTAACCCCGGCGTGGGTCCAGGTTTTCTATATCAATAAGGTGGGCTATATCGTGTATGCCATTGCCCTTTACGTGGGCAGGTACCCTCATTGCGGCGGCTACCACCTTATTATCTATTACCAGCACACGGAAGTCATATCCCGTAATAAATTTTTCTACAATAACACGGCTGCCGTATTTTTGGGCAAATTCAAGCCCGGCCACAGCATCTTCAAAGTTCTTTACATTAATGGAAGCCCCTTTGCCATGGTTACCGTCTAACGGTTTTAGTACGATGGGGTAGCCTATCTTATCAATAATTTCCTGAAGTCCTTCTGCAGTAGAGCAAATACCGCCACTGGCTACCGGTATAGAGGCCGCCTCAAGCATACGCTTGGTTTGCTCCTTATTACAGGCAATATCTACCGCTATATGGCTTGTTTTATTAGTAATAGTAGCCTGAAAGCGCATCTGGTTGATGCCGTAACCTAATTGCACGAGCGAGTTGGTCCCCAGGCGTATCCATGGGATGTCGCGTGCTACGGCTTCCTCTACTATACTGCCTGTACTGGGGCCCAGGCGGTCGCGTTCGCGGATGCGGCGCATTTCCTGGAGGGCGGCATCAAGGTCATATTCTTCTCCTGAAATAAGCGCCTCCGCTATGCGTACCGATGCCTCTGCGGCATAAATACCTACGTTTTCTTCCAGGTAGCTAAATACTACATTGTAAGTGCCCGGCGTTTTTGTTTCGCGGGTACGGCCAAAGCCGGTATCCATCCCGGCGAGGGTTTGTATCTCCAGTGCTATGTGTTCTATAACATGCCCCATCCAGGTGCCGCGCTCTATGCGTGCAAAAAAACCGCCCGGTACGCCTTCGCTACAGCGGTGTGTATACAGGGAGGGTATCAGTGCTTCTATGCGCTCCCTGAAACCCGGTATCTTATCTGTTGGGTATTCCTCCATTTCCTCCAGGTTAAGGCGCATCTGTATTAATTTTTTGCGTTTAACGCTCCAAATGTTCGGCCCTCTCAGGGCCTGTATCTTCTCAATTTTCATAGATGGGTAATAGGGGTATATTATGTTTCGTTTTTTGGCGTTATATGGTTCTTTTTTAAAGCTTTTATTTAAAATTTAACATAACTGATTTATTATGTCTTTCCTCGTTAGAAAATTACTTAAAAAAATAAAATAAAAGTATATTTACCACAAATATTTTATCAGGTTTACTTTTGGTAACGATTTGGAAAGAAATTATTAACTCATTACAGGCTGTTTTTAGCTTTTTACATACCTTTGCACTATGAATAATGTACAGGGAAAACTAATAATTATCGGTGGCGCGATAGACAGGGGTAGCTTTACCGAAGTATCATTCGACCAGAATGTTGCTAATAATTTAAACTTTTTTGAAACCGGCATATTAAGGCGTATCATCCGTGAAAGCAAGCACGGCGAGAAAAGCCGCATTGAGGTGATTACTACAGCATCTGTAATACCAAGGCAGGTGGGGCCGGAATATATTAAAGCCTTTGCCTACCTTGATGCAAAGAACGTAGGTGTGCTTTATATTGAAAAAAGGGAGCAGACTAACGACCCTGAAGTAATTGCACGCATACAGGCCGCCGATGTGGTAATGTTTACCGGTGGCGACCAGTTGCGCCTTACCTCTATATTAGGCGGTACAAAACTTCACGATATTATACTCGATAAATACAAGAACGAAGACTTTATTTATGCAGGTACCAGCGCCGGTGCGGCAGCGGCATCTAACAACATGATTTACCAGGGCAGCAGCAGCGAAGCCCTTTTAAAAGGCGAAGTAAAAATAACCAGCGGCCTTAGCCTTATACAGGATGTAATTATCGATACCCACTTTGTGCAGCGTGGGCGCATAGGCCGCCTCTTTCAGGCAGTTGTGGGCAACCCCCGTACACTGGGTATAGGCCTGGGCGAAGATACAGGCCTGCTGATAACCGGGGAAGGCAGGATGGAAGCCATAGGCTCAGGGCTTGTAATTTTAGTGGATGGCCGACAGATACGCGATACTAACCTTACCCAGGTAGACCTTGGCAAGCCCATATCTATTAATAATATGGTGGTGCATGTGATGAGCATGTTTGACACCTACGACCTTACTACACGTGAAATGGAGATACACAACTCGCAGTACAGTATTCCGCTTTTTGTACCGCTTGAGACGGATAATGACGACCACGACCCGAACATAAATGCGGATGACAAGGAGTAGGCCTCACCCCAACCCTCTCCGAAAGAGAGGGAGCAGCTTTACTCATGCTGTCATTGAAATGAAGTAACAAAATAGAATAATGAGAAGGCACAAAGCCCGTAAGCATCAAAAACTTTGCGTATTCTATGACTTAAACAAGTTTAATTTCATATTTTTTACTAGCTCTTAAGCAGCATATTTCATCAGATCTACATAAGGTGTTTCACGTTTCACCACAGCAAAAATTCTTGCTAAGATTTTGTTCCTGATGATATTTATTGTTGACATTTTGTTTTTTTGTCTTGATACTCTTTCTGTATAGTACCTCTTCATTTCTTCATTGAACTGTATGGAAGATTTAGCGCACAGGTCTAGTAAGCTTTTGATCTTTTTATTGGCAAGGCTGCTTACTTTAGTGCGTCCCCTGATACTTGATCCTGATGTATTTGGGAAAGGTGCTGTTCCGCAATAGGATGCAAACTTGCGCCAGTTGTCGAATTTTTCAAATCCTTCGGTAACCACTATCATGTAGAGGGCAGTCTGTGCCCCAACACCTTTTATGGTAGTGATCAGTTTGTATTGAGTTTTAATTTTCTCATCCGATTCAATGATCTTTTCTATCTCGTTTTCCAGATAATCAACCTCTTTGTCAAAGCTTTTTATAATTTTCATTTGACATTTAACAAGCACTTCTGCTTCTTTTTTAGGAAGCATTTCCAATTGTTCTTTAATACTGGCTTTATAACCCGCCCTTTGCTTCACTATTCGTTCCCGCAAGGATAATAAACGTTTTAGTTTTATGATATTTTTAGGGCTCCTTTTACCCAACGCTATACGCTCCCTTTTCTCATAAGCATAAAGAGCGATTCTTTTGGCATCAACCTTATCTGCCTTGCCTCTGGCAATACCGGTGGAGCGCTTTATTTCCAAAGCCGGTAAAATCACATAATTAAAGTCTTGTTCGGCCAGGTAATTTGACAAGTTGTATGAATAAAGGCCGGTGTGTTCCAAAGCGACTAATAAATCGTCAATGGCAATTAAATTTCTTTTCAACCAATTACCCATTTCTTTAAAACCTTTTAAATCGTTCTCAAACTGACAATAAATACCTTTCTTGTACAAATAAACATCAATTACTTTTTTGCTGACATCGATGCCGGCTGTTTCTAAAATTTTCATACTTTTGAATAGATTTAATGGCTACGTTGACTAAAACCTTTAGTAATAATTACTATTAGAATTCTATTTGGTCCTTGTAACCGGTTATAAAAGAATGAGGACTAATACGCAAATTAGAGATACAGCTCTACAACTTTGTTAAGTTCACCTCATTCTTTTTTTATTTAAAAATATGAACAATCTTATTAAGTTATCAGTCTCCCCCGGACCCCCTCTTTTAAACATCATCATCAAGAGGTAATTTAATCTTTCAAATCTAAAGGAACTTTGTGCCTTCTTTGTGTAACTTTGCGATACAACAAAATAGTTCTCCGCGGATCTGTGTGCATTTCTCTGCGAGACTCTGTGAAATAAAACCGAAAACAACAAATGAAAATAATAATACACGGTGGTTTTTTTAGTGAATCATCTACCGATATACAAACTAAGACGGCCAAACAGGAAGCCCTGAAGGCTATTGTGAAACAATCATACGATTACCTTAAAACCCATACCGCCACCGAAACCGTGGTATATGCCGTGAGCCTGCTGGAAGACGATGTGCTGTTTAATGCCGGTACTGGTTCTCAGATACAGTGCGACGGACAGATACGTATGAGCGCAGCACTTATGGATGGCACTACCCAAAAGATGAGTGGTGTAATCAACATACAGGATGTAAAAAACCCGATACAGGTAGCTGAAAAGCTTTTGCCTTATGATGACCGCGTACTGGGTGGCAACGGTGCAACAGGTTTTGCCCGCAAAAATGGCTTTGAAACGTTTAGCACAGAAACGCCTGAACGCCGTGCCGAGTTTGTAAAAAAACTTGCGGCGACCGGTACCGGAACCGTGGGCTGTGTAGCGCTTGATTCCGGTGGCAAAATAGCCGTAGCAACCTCTACCGGGGGTAAAGGCTTTGAGATGGTAGGCCGTATATCTGATTCTGCTACTGTGGCGGGCAATTATGCCAATGCCCACTGTGGCGTGAGCTGCACGGGGGTAGGGGAAGATATTGTAAGTAATGCCACTGCCGCTAAAATAGTGACCCGGGTTACCGATGGAATGCCTGTTGCCACCGCCTTTGAAAAGACATTTGCCGAATTAAAGCCTTACGACGGTTTTGCAGGCGCTATTGCCATAGATGCAGCCGGGAATATGTACCACCAGGATTCGCACCCAAGTATGGTGTTTGCCAGCTTTGATGGGATGGATATTGAAGTGTTTGGCTAGAGTGAATTGCATATAATATTGATACAAAAAGCCCCCCGTACCTAAATACGGGGGGCTTACTATTTGGGGATAAAAACTAAAAACTA
>NZ_JBKJHD010000024.1:0-46258 GCF_046613695.1 Flavobacterium sp. RHBU_24
ATTATATTTTTCATCATGAGTAATGCTATCAATAGTAAAGTAGAAGTGTAAAAACTCTGCTGAAATTAGCCTGCATTTTCAATTAATTTTATTGATGATTGCACGTGTTAGACTGAAAACATGTAAAAACTAAATCAAAAAAAGGCTGCCCAAATAAATAGGCAGCCTCTTATTAACTATATATGCAGATTATTACATCATGCCCGGCATACCGCCGCCCATTGGCATACCGCCTCCGGCACCTTCTTCTTTTATTTCGATAAGGGCACATTCTGTAGTAAGTATCATACCCGCAACCGATGCAGCATTTTCAAGGGCTACACGCGTTACTTTCTTAGGGTCTATAATACCTGCTGCAAGCATGTCTACATACTCGTCGGTTTTAGCGTTGTAGCCAAAATCGCCCGTACCTTCGCCCACCTTAGCAACAACTACGCTGCCTTCAAGGCCTGCATTCTCAACTATAGTGCGTAACGGCGACTCAATAGCACGCGATACAATCTGTACGCCTGTAGCCTCGTCGGCATTTTCTGTAGCAATATTTGCCAGTGCTTTTTTAGCGCGAAGCAGTGCAACACCGCCACCGGCTACTATACCTTCTTCTACAGCGGCACGCGTAGCATGAAGCGCGTCGTCTACACGGTCTTTTTTCTCTTTCATTTCTACCTCGCTGGCAGCGCCTACATATAGTACGGCAACACCACCCGCAAGCTTGGCAAGGCGCTCCTGTAGTTTCTCCCTGTCGTAGTCAGACGTAGTCGATTCTATTTGCGCTTTTATCTGGTTTACGCGGTTTTTAATAAGGTCTTCAGTACCGGCACCGTTTACAAGTGTGGTATTGTCTTTGTCAATTACCACTTTCTCCGCCGTACCCAGCATGGCAAGGGTAGCGTTTTCAAGGGTGTAACCCTGCTCTTCAGCAATTACGGTACCGCCTGTAAGTATAGCGATGTCTTCAAGAAGCGCTTTCCTGCGGTCGCCAAAGCCCGGCGCCTTAACAGCAGCTATCTTAAGCGCGCCACGAAGTTTGTTTACCACAAGTGTGGCAAGCGCTTCGCCGTCAACATCCTCAGCAATGATAAGCAACGGTTTGCCGCTTTGCGCTACCGGCTCCAGTATAGGCAGCAGGTCTTTCATTGACGATACTTTTTTGTCGTATAGTAAAATATACGGCCTGTCAAGCTCAGCCTCCATTTTCTCAGAGTTGGTTACAAAGTAAGCCGAAAGGTAACCACGGTCAAACTGCATACCTTCGACTACATCTACGTACGTATCTGTACCTTTAGCCTCTTCAACAGTAATAACGCCTTCTTTGCCTACTTTCTCAAAAGCCTGTGCTATAAGTTCGCCCACGCTCTCATCATTATTAGCCGATATAGAGGCTACCTGTTTTATTTTTTCTGAAGTGCTTCCCACTTCAGTGCTTTGCTCGGCAAGGTTAGCCACAATGGCAGCCACCGCTTTGTCTATACCACGCTTAAGGTCCATAGGGTTAGCGCCGGCAGCTACATTTTTAAGGCCTTCTTTTACAATAGCCTGTGCAAGCACGGTAGCAGTAGTGGTACCGTCGCCGGCAAGGTCGTTGGTTTTAGAAGCAACCTCTTTAACCATCTGCGCACCCATGTTCTCTAAAGGATCTTTTAGTTCTATTTCTTTAGCTACGCTTACACCGTCTTTAGTTACGGTAGGGCCGCCAAATGACTTACTGATGATAACGTTACGCCCTTTAGGTCCCAGGGTAACTTTTACAGCATTAGCCAATGCATCTACACCACGCTTTAACCCGTCGCGTGCTTCTATATCAAATTTTATATCTTTTGCCATTTTGTTTGTTTATTACAGGTTTACATTAACTATTAAACGTTTTTTAGATAACTGCAAATATTTCTTCTTCCTTCATGATAAGGTAATCCTTACCTTCAAATTTTAATTCGGTACCTGCATATTTGCCATACAGTACGGTGTCGCCCACTTTTACGGTCATGTCGTGGTCTTTAGTGCCGTTACCTACAGCTACTACTACACCTTTTTGCGGTTTTTCTTTTGCAGTGTCCGGAATAAATATACCCGAAGCAGTTTGGGTTTCTGCAGCAACCGGTTCTACTAGAACGCGGTCTGAAAGCGGTTTAATGTTTAAAGCCATATTGTACTTTGTTTTTATGATTGTTGTTGTTTTAACTTGTTTGACTTCTGCTTTTCAGAAATTATGCCAGTTTAAAATCCTGCCAAATTTACAGGTATAAAAAATGCCAGCTTTGACAGGCTGGCATTTTTTATGTATATATTATGATATATTACTTTGGCTGCGCTGCAGGCGCTGCTGGTGTGGCAGGCGTAGTAGCCGTGCCCGCGGGAGCAGTTGTACCTGCTGCAGGTGCAGTAGGCGCTGGTGCCGCTGCTGTAGGAGCTGCCGTGTCATCGGTTAGCGACTCGCCAGCGGCAGAGCCGAAGCTAAGGCTTGAAAGTATAATTAGGGTTACCAGTATGGTAGCAAGCGTCCACGTGGCTTTATCAAGAAAGTCTGATGTTTTTTGAACACCGCCTATTACCTGTGAACCACCTATTGCTGACGATAGGCCGCCACCTTTAGGGTTTTGTACCATAACTGCTATTATAAGCAAAAAGCTTACGATTGTAATAAGGATTAAAAAAATAAAGAAAGTCATTTTGCTCGAATTGTTATTTTATTGTAAATCTTTTATTTCTGAAATAAGGTCTGCAAAGTAAGCACTTTTTTCCGGATATTTCAAAATTAAAATTTCATAAGCTTGTATTGCTTTTGAATATTTTTTTTGTTCCAGGTATACCCGTGCCAGGGTTTCGGTCATAAGGCCCGGTGCCTCAGTAGTTTTCTTTCCTAAATTTTCCCATGATGAGGTATCGGTTTTTACCGGGGTTATCTTAGGATTGGCCCTGATGAAACTATCAATCATGTCCAGTTTCTTCTCAATTTCGGGCGAAGGTGCTGCTGTTGTTTCTACTTGTTTTTCAGGGTTTTGAGTACGGTCTACAGGCTTTGCTTTAGAGAGTTGCAGCCATTCGGCAAAAGAGTGTTTCTCAGCCTGGTCAAACTGCAAAGGCGTTCCCTGCTCCGGTAATGCTGTTTCTGTAACCGGGGCTGTTGCTTCAGGCACTTCTGCCGGAACAGTTTTTTCTTCAACTTCCGGCTCCGCTTCTTTGATGGATAATTTTATCGAGTCCTCCAGTTTTTTTTCCGGATTTTCTATAATAATGGTTGGGGCAGGAGTGCTAATCGTAAGCGCAGGGGCAACAATTTCTATATCTGCAACCGGTATAGCGCTAACAGCCTCTTTTTGCTTGTCCAGCTGCTTTACATCAATACCCCTAAATTCCTCACTCGTAATAAAGTCAAACAGCACAGCCCTGTCGGCAGTATAAGCCGCGGTTTTTTTCAGTTCTCCATTGTAGCGAAAACTGTCTTTATTGTACAGCGCCTTCAGGTAAATGGCACGCGCGCTTTGCAGGTACGGAAATTCCGCAAGGATGCCCTCCAGCTCCGCGGTGTGCTTATCGGTAACCGAATAAGGCTTATTAAGCAGGTATGTGTAGTCTTTTGTAGTCAAATTTTAGTTGTTCGTTGTTAGTTGTCGGTTGTTGGCCTTACTCGAACCTAATGTAGCTTCCAGCAACTATCAACCGACAACCACCAACTAATTTACCATTTTCCCAGCGACTCGTTAAAGATATCCTGGGTTATACGCTCAAATATTTCATCTGTGGCGTTGCTCAGCGTTGCCCCGGTTAACAGTTTATTTGCATCATAATCATGATAAAAGCTGAACTGGTTTTCAAAGTCGTATTTACTATTCTTATTATTCGTGAACCTAACGTTCACCGTAACGGTAAGCCTGTTTTGCGACGCGCGCTGGTTAGCGGTTGCCGTCATTGGGGTCACCCTAAACTGTGTTATCTCACCTTCATAAACCAGGTCGGCACTGCTGCTGTCAATGGTTAAACGGGTTTGGTTTTTTACCAGTTCCTGCAGCCGCTGTGTAAAGGTACGGTCAATACCCGGCTCTACCACTTCGGCATTGTTCCGGAAGTTATTAACCTGGAAGGTTTTTACATCTTCGCCTACGCTAATGCCGTTAAGGTTATATTTGTTGTTGCTACTCCCACAGCCCAAAACAGGCAGCAGTAAGCACAACACTATTATTTTTAAAATTCGCATTTTGTTGAATTTAGTTTATGGTTGTTAGTTGTCGGTTTTTGGTTGTCTGTTGTTGAACTTACTCGAACCTATATGTAGCTTCTAGCAACTATCAACCAACAACCACCAACTAATTTACCATTTCGCCAGCGACTCGTTAAAGATATCCTGGGTTATACGCTCAAATATTTCTTCCAGTGCGTTGTTAAGCACCGCCCCTGTAAGCAGGTCGTCGGCATCATAGTCGTAATAGAAGCTAAAGCGCTTTTCAAAATCGTCATCTTCCTTTTTCCTGTTAGTAAACCTAACATTTACCGTTATGGTAAGCCTGTTTTGCGCCGCACGCTGGTTTGCCGTAGCCGTCATGGGCGACACCCGGTACTCGGTAATTTCACCTTCATACAGTAAGTCGCCGCCCGAGTTTGTAAGGCTCAGGTTAGTTTGGTTCTGTATCAGGTTTTGCAGGCGCAGCGTGAAGGTACGGTCAAGCCCGGGTTCTACCACCTCGGCTGTATTCTGGAAATAATTAACCTGGAAGGTTTTTACATTCGCATTTACATTTGCCCCGGTAAACGAATAGATACCACAGCTGTTAAACAGCAGCAGCATGGCAACTGCGGGCAGTAATTTTAAAAAGCGTAAATAAGGCTTACAGGTCATATTGTTTTATTTTTCTATACAGTGTGCGTTCAGAAATGCCCAGTTCATCGGCGGCGGCCTTGCGTTTGCCTTTATTTCTTTCGAGCGCTTTTTTTATCAGTTCTATTTCTCTTTCATCCAGCCGCAGGGTTTCTTCTTCCTCTACCGCATCGGCATACAGGTAGTTATCATCATCATCGTCGTCGTCATCGTGATGATCTGCTATCGGCTCTGCACGTGGTATGGGCTGTGGCGCATATACCTCTGCGCGGGGCAGGTCTTCATATTCCCGGTGGTTGCCATCCTGGCCGTAAATACGCTGTATAAGCCCTTTGTTGTTTTCCTGCACCTTGTTGCTGTTGCCGCCGTTTTGCATAAGTTCCATGGTAAGCTTGCGCAGGTCGTTGATATCGGCGCGCATGTCAAACAATACCTTATATAGTATTTCGCGCTCGTTGCTAAAGTCGCTTTCTGCTTTCCGCTCTTTTATAACGGCCGGCAGGTTACTTCCTTCACCGGGAAGGTAGGCATGCAGCGCCGCCCCGCTTATAATACGGTTTGTTTCTAAAACGGAAATTTGCTCTGCAACATTGCGCAGCTGGCGGATATTTCCGGCCCAGCGGTATTTTTGCAGTAGTGCCACGGCATCGTCTTCCAGCTTTATGGGTGGCATTTTATACTTATGTGCAAAATCTGATGAGAACTTGCGGAACAGTAAATGTATATCATCCTTACGCTCGCGCAACGGCGGCAGGCCTATTTCTACAGTGCTGAGTCTGTAATATAAATCTTCACGGAACTTGCCTTTCTCAATGGCGTCAAACATCTGAACGTTTGTGGCCGCCACTATCCGCACATTGGTTTTCTGCACTTGGCTGGATCCTACTTTTATAAACTCGCCGTTCTCCAATACACGTAATAAACGTACCTGGGTGGTAAGTGGCAGTTCGCCTACTTCATCGAGGAAAATGGTACCGCCGTCAGCTACTTCAAAATACCCTTCGCGGGTAGCAGTAGCACCCGTAAAGGAGCCTTTTTCGTGGCCAAAAAGCTCGCTGTCAATAGTGCCCTCGGGTATCGCCCCGCAGTTTACGGCTATGTACTTGCCATGCTTGCGGTGGGAGAGGGCGTGTATTATTTTTGGGATACTCTCTTTACCTACGCCGCTCTCACCGGTAACCAGTACCGAAATATCGGTGGGGGCCACCTGTATGGCTTTTTCTACCGCGCGGTTTAGCTTAGGGTCGTTCCCTATAATTTCAAATCGTTGTTTTATGGCTTGTACGCTTTCCATTTTTCTTTTGTTTAAAGTTTCAGGTTTAAAGTTTCAAGTTCTTACTCATACTCTAAAACTGACTTATTTAAGCGATACTTTTACTTTTGATTTTATTAACTCAAAAATTTCTTTAATTTCTTCAAGTTGCCAAGGGTCAAGCTGGGCTTTGTCTATTATGTGTGCCTGTGTTTTTTCTGAAAAAACGAGATAAAATTCCAGGGTTTCCTGTATTCTGTATATTTCTTTCCAGTTGTATGTGTTTTCAAATCCTTCTCCCTGCTTTTTAAAAAAAGCCTGATTTATAGTATAAGTTATGTTTGTAAAATATCGGGCTTTATTTTCAATCATTTTTTTTGAATTTCTTGCTCTCATAAATCGCAACATAACAATAAAAATAACGATTAAAGCTATTATAGGAGCAAGTGCATTGAGTAACTCAAGCCATATTCCCGCGTCATTTCGGTTAGTGTTAGTATTTGGGTTACTATCACTTATAATTTCATCCTGAGATGTGAATAAATTAACAGATACCAACAGTATAATAATTACTATGTATAACCACAACTTTGGGCTTAATGATAACAAAATTGCCTTTTTGCCTTTTTTTAATATGTTTGCGTCAAGGTTTTGTGTTGTTATAACTTCTTTTTCCATTGGTTTTGTTGTTGGTTACAGGTTCTTTTTATATGAAAAGTTATAATGTCATACAGCTTCAAGAACCTGAAACTTGAAACCTGAACAAATTTTACTGCATCTCGCTATACCCCACGGCTTCGCCTATTAACGTAGATGTAGTACAGTGCGTGGTGAGCACGTTTACAAAATCGCCAGGCTTATAATCGCCTTTCGGGAATACCACCGTAGTGTTTTGCGAGTTACGCCCGCTCCAGTGCGCATCGCTGCGTTTAGATGTTTTTTCTACCAATACCTCTACCACCTGGCCTATAAAACGCTCGGTGCGCTCCAGGGCAATGCGCTGCTGTACGGCAATAATTTCGGTAAGGCGGCGGTTCTTCACTTCATCGGGAATATCATCAACCATCTTGCGTGCGGCAAGGGTGCCCGGCCTTTCGCTGTAGGCAAACATAAACCCGAAGTCATACCTCACATACTCCATAAGGCTCAGGGTGTCCTGGTGGTCTTCCTCCGTTTCGGTAGGGAAGCCCGTAATCATATCCTGAGAAAGCGAAATATCCGGTATAAGGCGGTAAATATTATCTACCAGCGCCATATACTCCTCACGGGTGTGCTGGCGGTTCATTTCTTTAAGTATACGGGTGCTGCCGCTTTGTACCGGCAGGTGGATGTACTTGCATATATTATGGTGCTTGGCCATTACTTCAATAACCTCAATGTGCATGTCCTGCGGGTTAGAGGTACTAAAACGGAAACGCATCTTAGGAAACTGTGTAGCCACCCTGTCCAGCAGCTGGGCAAAATCTACCGCGGTAGCTTTTTGCATTTCGCTGGCTTTTTCATAATCTTTTTTAAGTCCGCCGCCATACCACAGGTAGCTGTCTACGTTCTGGCCCAGCAGGGTTATCTCCTTATAGTTGCGGCTGTGCAGGTCGGCAATCTCATCTATAATGCTTTGCGGCTCGCGGCTGCGCTCGCGGCCACGGGTAAACGGCACTACGCAAAACGTACACATATTATCGCACCCACGGGTGATCGATACAAACGCGCTCACGCCGTTGCTGTTTAGCCTAACCGGCGATATATCGCCGTAGGTTTCGTCTTTAGATAGAATAACGTTTATAGCGTCGCGGCCTTCCTCAACCTCTTTAAGCAGGTTGGGCAGGTCTTTATAGGCATCGGGGCCTATAACCATGTCTACTATTTTTTCCTGCTCCAGGAACTGGCTTTTAAGTCGCTCGGCCATACAGCCCAATACGCCCACCTTCATTCCTGGGTTTATCTTTTTTACGGCATTATATTTTTCGAGCCTCTTGCGCACGGTTTGCTCCGCCTTGTCGCGAATGGAGCAGGTGTTAACCAGCACCAGGTCGGCATCCTCAAGGTTCTGGGTAGTGTTATACCCTTCATTGGCAAGGATAGACGCAACAATTTCGCTGTCAGAAAAATTCATCTGGCAGCCGTAGCTTTCTATAAAAAGTTTTTTGGTATTGCCTGCTTTTTGTTCTAAAACAAGGCTCTCTCCCTGCTTACTTTCTTCAATTATCTTTTCCATACTACGCTACTTCACATGCTTTTTTGAATGGGCAAAGATAATTATAAATTCAATACCCTGCCATCTTGACAGTTTGATATGTGTTAATTTTTTTAAGGGTTATACCTATATATTATATAGGTGTAAAAATGCCACCTACTTTAAAAAACCTGTATTTTGTGGGTATAAAAAGCCGATATTTAAAAAAATCATATACTTTTGCGACCAAAGAAATGTTGTATGGCAAAGAATTTAGTGATTGTTGAGTCGCCCGCAAAGGCAAAAACCATTGAAAAGTTTTTAGGGAAAGACTACCAGGTAGAGAGCAGCTACGGGCACATTGCCGACCTCCCAAGCAGGGAAATAGGGGTAGATGTAGAGAACGGCTTTAAACCTAAGTATGAAGTATCTCCCGATAAAAAGGCATTGGTTAAAAAACTCAGGGATCTCTCTAAATCGGCTGAAACCGTTTGGCTGGCTTCCGATGAAGACCGCGAGGGTGAGGCAATAGCCTGGCACTTGGCGGAAGAACTGAAACTGGATAAAAACAAGACAAAGCGTATTGTTTTTCATGAGATTACAAAAACAGCCATACTAAAAGCAATCGAAAACCCAAGGGGTATAAACTACGACCTTGTTAACGCACAGCAGGCACGCCGCGTGCTCGACAGGCTGGTGGGCTACGAACTTTCTCCAGTGCTTTGGAAAAAAGTAAAAAGCGGGCTTTCGGCCGGTAGGGTACAGTCGGTCTCGGTGCGCCTTATCGTAGAGCGCGAGCGCGAAATACAAAACTTTAAATCAGAAGGTACCTACAGCATTACCGCAGAGTTTACTAACGAAGCCGGTAAAGCATTCAAGGCAAAACTGCCTAAAAACTTTGCTGCAAAACAAGAGGCGGAAGATTTCCTTAAAAAAAATACAGGCTCGCAATATAAAGTGGCAGACCTTGAAACAAAGCCTGCCAAGAAATCGCCGGCGGCGCCATTTACCACATCAACCCTGCAACAGGAAGCAGCGCGCAAGCTGTACTTTCCTGTAGGTGTTACCATGATGCTGGCACAAAGGCTGTATGAGGCGGGGCTTATTACCTACATGAGGACCGACAGCGTAAACCTTAGCAACGATGCTATGGGTGCCGCTGCCGCGGAAATCACAAGGTCGTACGGTTCTGAGTTCAGCAAGCCGCGTAACTACAACACTAAAAGTAAAGGTGCGCAGGAAGCTCACGAGGCCATTCGCCCTACCGATATGACGCTGCACAGCGTGAATATAGACCGCGACCAGGCGAGGCTGTATGACCTGATATGGAAGCGTACCTTAGCTTCGCAAATGAGCGATGCTCAGCTGGAGCGTACTAATGTAAAAATACAGGCAAACAACCACAGCGAACTGTTTACCGCATCGGGCGAAGTGCTGATGTTTGAAGGCTTCCTTAAAGTATATCTTGAAGGCCACGACGACGACGAAGACGAGCAGGAAGGCATGCTGCCCGCACTCCGTGTAAACGAGCGTTTGGCAAATAATTACATAACCGCAACCGAGCGCTTTAGCCGCCCTGCTGCCCGCTACACTGAAGCTGCACTGGTTAAAAAGCTTGAAGAACTTGGTATAGGCCGACCGTCTACGTATGCGCCTACCATTAGTACCATCATCAGCAGGAATTACGTTGAGAAGGGTAATTTTGAGGGCCAGCAGCGCACCTATGCCCAGCTAACCTTTAAAGGTGGTGAGGTAAAAGAACAGCAACTTAGCGAAAATGTAGGTTCAGATAAGGGTAAGCTAGTGCCTACGGATATTGGTACTATTGTAAACGACTTTTTAGTAAACCATTTTGAGTCGATACTTGATTATAACTTTACTGCTAAGGTAGAACAGGATTTCGATGAGATAGCTTCAGGTAATGAAGACTGGACAAAAATGATGGAAGATTTTTACAGCCACTTCCACCCGAAAGTAAAAGATGTAGAAAAGAACGCCGACCGCGAAAGTGGCGAACGAATATTGGGTACCGACCCAAAATCGGGCAAACCGGTAAGTGTGCGCCTGGGTAAATTTGGCCCCATGGCACAGATAGGTGAACCGGACGACGACGAGAAGCAATTTGCCAGCTTGTTACCGGAGCAGAATATTGGTACCATAAGCCTTGATGAGGCGCTTGGGCTTTTTGCACTGCCAAAAGTTTTGGGTACACATGAAGGAGAAGAAGTAGAGGTGAGCAACGGCCGTTTTGGCCCGTATGTGCGTTTTGGAAAAGTGTTTATTTCATTGCCAAAAGGCGAAGACCCGCTTGATGTATCGCTTGAAAGGGCTAAGGAACTGATAGGGGAGAAGCAGCAGGCAGATGCGCCTATTGGCGAATATGAAGGCATGCCGGTACAAAAGGGTGTGGGGCGTTTTGGCCCGTTTATCAAATGGAACGGAACGTTTATCAATGTAAGTAAAAAGTATAATTTTGACATGCTTACCCAGGCTGACTTGGTGGCGCTTATTGAAGATAAGATGCAAAAAGACCACGATAAGGTGGTGCACAACTGGGAGGCTGAAGGCATAAAAGTGGAAAAAGCCCGTTGGGGCCGCTCGGTTATCCTTAAAGGCAAGGTAAAAATTGAGCTTAATAAGGATATAGACCCTGCTACACTTACCCTTGACCGGGTAAAAGCCATGATAGAGGAGAAAGCCCCTGCCAAAAAAACTGCCGCTAAAAAGGCAACTACAGCAGCTAAAAAACCGGTAGCAAATAAACCTGTTGCAAAAAAGAAATAATACCATATGGGATTAGAATTTTTACAACCCTTAGATACAACCCTGGCCGATTTTGCCATCAGTACGCCCGCGCAGGCGCTGGGAAGAAAAATAGTATTGCATACCCAGAATGTTTTTCCGGAACTTGAGGGCGTAAAGATTGCACTTGTTGGTGTACTGGATAATCGTGGGCAGGGCGACAATAAAACGCATGTGCACCTTAATTATATAAGGAAAGAGTTATATGGCCTTTTTCCGGGCAACTGGGAAATGGGGATTGCCGACCTTGGCGATATACATCCCGGCGAAACGATGCAGGATACCTATTATGCTGTAAAAAGCATAGTTGCCGACCTTATTAAGGCGGGTATTATCCCGGTTGTAATTGGTGGTTCTCAAGATGTGGCTTATGGCGTATACCGTGGCTACGATAAACTCGAACAGATGGTGAACTACGTTAGTGTATGCAGCCGTTTTAACTTTGGGAAGGAAGATGATGTTATGTCAGCCTCCTCTTACGTTACAAAAATGATTGTTGAGGAGCCTCATAACCTCTTTAATTATGCAAATTTAGGCTATCAAACCTATTTTAATTCGCAGGAAGAGATAGATTTAATAGAAAAGCTGTATTTTGACGCACTGCGGCTGGGCGAGGTTTCCAAAGACCTCACAATTGCCGAACCGGTGTTTCGCGATGCCGATTTTGTGAGCTTTGATATGGGTGCAGTAAAGTCAGGGGATAGTGGAAATATTGTTAAATTTATGCCAAACGGTTTTGATGGCAAAGAAATTTGTACATTAGCACGCTATGCGGGTATAAGCGACAAGGTTTCGGCATTCGGTATATTCAATCATTATGATACAAAGCAGGAATCGGTGCTTATAGCCCAGCTGCTGTGGTATTTTATAGAAGGAGTGCATTACCGTAGCAACGAGTTTCCGTTTGGGAGCCGTGAGAATTTTATTAAATATATTGTCCCTTTTGAAGATGAGGAACTCATTTTTTATAAGAGTGACAAAACCGAAAGGTGGTGGATTGAGTTAATTACAGGTAATAGGGCAGATAATAAACAAAAAAATACTGCGTTATTACCATGTAGCTATAAAGATTACCTTGCTGCATGCAATAATGAGTACCCGGAAAGATTATGGAAAGCTCAAAGAAAAAACATAATTTAACGTTTTCATTATAAATAAACGTTAATTTTCATTAAGTTGTCAAATGTTTAAGAGCAGATAGGTTTTTTTATTAAAAAAATTGTTTTTTTCAAAATTTATAAATAGGTTTACGCCCTTAAAAAATAGAATACATTAATAACCCGAATTTATGAAGAAGTTCATTGCATTAACAGCAACTTTATCATTACTAATCAGCTGTGGCTCCAGCGACCGTGGAGAACTGGTAGGTGTTAGAGGAAAGAAGTGGAGGCCTGAAAAGCCTTATGGGATGACTTTAGTTCCCGGCGGTGCTTACATCATGGGTAAGTCAGACGATGATTTGGCTAACGTTTTAGATGCCCCTACTAAGACAGTAACAGTACGTTCATTTTATATGGATGAAACCGAAATTACAAACAGCGAATACCGCCAGTTTGTAGAGTGGGTTAAAGATTCTACAATCAGGACCAGGCTTGCTATACTTGCTGATGAACAAGGACAGACCCCCGGTAGCGGAGGTATTGGCGAATATGCTTTTAAAGACCAGGCGGCAGAAGGCGAAGAGCAGTCGGCATATGACAAATATATGACTGAAAACTACTGGAGCCTTGGTACAGACGACGACCCATATGCGGGCAGGAAGCTGAACCATAAAGCAAAGCTTATTACCGATCCTCAAAAATATCCGGATGAGTTTTATGTAGAAGTTATGGACTCGATGTACCTGCCTGAGTCAGAATCATACAATGGTTTAAGGACTGTTGACGTGTCTAAACTTATTTTTGGATACAAATGGCTTGATATACAGGCAGCTGCTAAAGATAAGTCAACGGCAAATACCAGGACTAAGAGAAGTAAGTATCTTATTACTGAAAAAGTAGGTGTTTATCCTGATACTACGGTGTGGATAAAAGATTTCTCTTACTCATACAATGAGCCTATGCACAATGATTATTTTTGGCATGATGCATATGGTGAGTATCCAGTAGTAGGTGTTAGCTGGGGTCAGGCTAAGGCGTTCTGCGCATGGAGGACTTTAAATAAAAATACCTATCAAAAAGATAAAAAGAGGCAGTTTGTTAACTCTTTCCGCCTGCCTACCGAGGCGGAGTGGGAATATGCTTCAAGGGGTGGCCTGCAGTCAGGCACATTCCCGTGGGGTGGGCCGTATGCTAAAAATGATACGGGCTGTTTCCTTGCAAACTTTAAGCCAAACAGGGGAGATTATGCTGCAGACGGCGCGCTTTACACTGTAGAAGCACAGTCTTTTGACCCGAATGATTTTAACCTTTATAATATGGCAGGCAACGTTTCTGAATGGACGGATTCATCTTATGATGCAAGTTCTTATGATTATGTTTCTACTATGAACCCTAACGTGTCTGACCGTTCTAACAAACGTAAAGTGCTGCGCGGTGGTTCTTGGAAGGATGTGGCTTACTTCCTTCAAAATGCCACAAGGGACTGGGAATATAGCGACTCTGCCAGGAGTTATATAGGTTTCAGGACCGTACAGGATTACATGGGTACACAAAACACAGGTAATCAATAAATTCGTACCAAACTCTATTTTTTGAATATTAAATTGAATTAACTTAACTAAAAACTAAAATTATTTATTATGGCACTACCACAAAGAGTTATGAACATGGCTTATGGTCTTGGAGCAGCGGTTGTTATCATCGGGGCACTTTTTAAACTAATGCACTGGCCTGGTGCGAGCGAAATGCTTATTGCCGGTCTTGGTACTGAGGCACTAATCTTTGGTCTTTCTGCTTTCGAGCCAATACACAAAGATCTTGACTGGTCTTTAGTTTACCCGGAACTTGCAGGCGGCGAAGCTAAAGAGAAAAAAGTTACTGTTAAAAAAGAAGACCCGGCTGAGGTTCAGGGTTTACTTTCTCAAAAACTTGACAACCTTCTAAAAGAAGCAAAAATTGATGGCGAACTTATGGCAAGCCTTGGTTCAAGCATCAAAAACTTTGAGTCTGCTGCAAAAGGAATTGCTCCTACTGTAGATGCTGTTGCTTCTACTAAAAAATACAGCGAAGAAATGACGTCTGCTGCTGCACAGATGGAAGCCCTTAACGGTCTTTACAAAGTACAGCTTGACAGCGCTGAGCGTAACGCTGCCGCTAACAGGGAAATTGCTGAAAATGCTGCCAAACTGCAAACAGAAATGGCAAACATGACTAAAAACATTGCTTCACTAAACAGTGTTTACGGCGGTATGCTGTCTGCAATGGGCAACAGGGGCTAATTATTAGCTAATTAGTACAAAACTATATTTTTTAAAACACAAAAAGAAAGACTAATTAGAAATGGCAGGAGGAAAACAAACCCCAAGGCAAAAGATGGTAAACCTGATGTATCTGGTTTTCATCGCCATGATGGCCCTTAATATGTCAAAAGAGGTACTATCCGCTTTTGGATTAATGAATGAGCAGTTTGAGTCTTCAAACATAGAAGCTAACAAAACAAATGGTCAGATGTATGATGCGCTTGCTGCTAAGGCTGCCGAATCTCCATCATTTAAGCCTGCGTTAGCTATATCGGAAAAAGTAAAAGGAGTTTCTGCGGGTTTCTTTACGTATATAGAAGGTCTTAAACGTGATATTACTAAAGAAATAGAAAAGGAAAATGGTAAGCTTCCTTACGAGCAGATGGATAAAGGCGACAAAATTGACGAAGCCTGGTTTGCCGGTGACGGTTATTCTGCTAAAGGTAACGAAGTTGTAGCTACTATTGAGAAATACAAGAATGATATGAAAGCTGCTATAGGTAATGACGTTAAGTATAAGCCTATTATTGCTGAACTTGAAGCTAAATTTAGTACAGCTGATGTGACAGACCGTGAGGGAGTTAAGAAAAAATATCTTGATTACCACTATAAAGGTTTCCCTGCTATTGCTTCGCTAACTAAACTTTCTGCAATGCAGAACAACGTAGAAGTTCTTGAGGCCAGCGTTTATAACACAGCACTTGGAAAAGCGGCTATTGAGCAAAGTTCAATGAAGCACTATACAGCAATGGTTATGCTTGATAAGAATGCTTACTTTGAAGGCGAGAAGGTAACCGGTAGGGTTGTTTTAGGCCGTTATGACGAGAATACTCAGCCTACAAGTTTTGATGGTCCTGGTAAAATTGAGAACGGACAGGCTAAACTTGACTTTAGCGCGGCTGGTGTGGGTGAGCATGAAATCAAAGGTAAATTTGTATTTACTGAAGATGGACAGCCAGTACCACTTGCTTTCTCTGGCAAATATGTGGTAGTTCCTCAACCTAAGGAAGCTACAATATCTGCTGAAAAAATGAATGTGGTATACCGCGGTGTAGATAATCCTATCGCTATATCTGTTGCAGGTATTGGTGCAGATAAAGTTAAAGCTACTGCCCCGGGCTTAAAGCCTGCGGGTGGCCCTGGTAAGTTTGTACTTAACCCAGGTGCCGGTAGCGAAGTTACTATAAATGTTAATGCAGAGATGCCGGGCGGTAGAGCATTCACTGCTAAGAAAGCATTCCGTATTAAAGGCCTTCCTGCTCCTACAGGTAAAATTAGGGGTGAGGTTGCTGCAAGCGGCCCTAAATCTAACCTTGAGGTGTGTACTATTACAGCTGCCCTTGAAGATTTTGACTTCCCGGTTAATGTTACTGTAACCGAGTTTACCATCAAAGTGCCAGGACAGTCTTCAGTAGTTGTTCAAGGTTCTACCATGAATTCAAGCGCTAAGGCTGCTATTGCTAAAGCTTCAAAAGGTGACGTAGTTACCATTATGAACATTAAAGCTAAATTCGAAGGTATCAATCAGCTACCTAAGAGGGTATCTACTGCTACTTACGAGATTAAATAATTTTTTTAATAAATACGATGATGAATAGGAAAATGTTTTTGGGATTGTTTCTTTGCCTTTTGTCAACTTCTGTTTTTGCCCAATCAAACCTTTTGAATGCTAAAAAGCCGGAAGATATAGGTAAAAAAACTGCCGCACAGGATTCATTGGATAATGATACTCCACTGCCTTATGGCTATGTGGGCGACAGGGATATATTATTTTCCAAGAAAGTTTGGGAAAGGATCGATTTAAACCAAAGGATTAATTTTCCTCTTTATTTTCCTGTAGAAGATTTAACCCCGGACAGGAGGCCTTTATATAACGTACTTATGGAGGCGGTTAAAGACAGTACTATCTCTGAGGTTTTTAGCGACTCATATTTTAATACTAAGCTTACCTATAAGGATATTGAAGCCAAGCTTGAAAATGTTCGTATATCTGACGAAGGTACTGAAATTATGAACGAGGATCTTGTTGCTTATCAAAGTGGCAAGAAGAAGCTTGATGAGCAGTATGTTATTAAAACTAAAATAGAAGCTGATGCTATAACTGCTTATGATATAGTGGGGGTATGGTATTTTGATAAACGCCAGGGAGAGTTAAAGTACAGGATTTTGGGTATCAGCCCCTTGGCACCGGACGTTAACGTTCTTGCGCAGGACAATGTAACCGAGGAACAGAAAGCGGAGCTTAATGGATTGTTCTGGATTTATTATCCTTCGGCAAGGGACGTGCTTCACAAAGCAAGTGCTTTTAATGAAAAAAACAGTGCTATTCCTATCAACTTTGACCACCTGTTAAATGCCAGGAGGTTCTCCGCTACTATTACGAAAGAGGAGAATGTTTATGGAGACAGGGACATACAGGATTACCTTAAAGACCAGTCTCAGATGCAGCTTTTAGAAGCTGAGCGTGTTAAAGAAAAAATACGCAATTTTGAGCAGGATATGTGGAATTACTAATTCCCGTTTGTTATAATAAATTAACAGCCAATCTATACCGGATTGGCTGTTTTTTTTGCAATATTATGATTTTGGTATTTTTCCTGCGCTAATTTTACTAAACATATAATTCGTCTACTCTTGGCCTTTGTTTACATTATTTTAAACGTTTATGTAAGAATGTAGTAGTATTTTTATGTAATTTTATGTTCACCTTTTCATCTGTTTCGCTTACTATATTTTTTTGTTTATTTAGATTGTAAGAGAAAACCACTGTAGCGATGAACACATTTTCAAAGACATATATCCCCAGTTTCAGGAGCGTTTTAATCATGCTGTTCTTCACAATGATTCCCGGTCTTCTTTCAGCACAGCTCGCAGATTTTACGGCAAGCGCTTCGGTTACCGATGAAAGTTGTGCCGGTAGCGGGGGGGTAACATTTACCATTGATAATGCTACCCCCGGAGCTGATTTTTTGTATACTATATATTCGCTTCCGGGTATGGAGATAGAATATTCCGGAAACAACCCTGTTTATAATGGCCTCGTATCCGGAGAATATACCGCCGTTATCAGTGCATCACTTGGCACTGAAAGCAAAACCGTTACCCTTAATTTTACCATTAACGACATAACCTCTGGCCTCGAGTATACTTTAGCGACTGAATCACAAAATTGTGCAGGCGGTAACAGTATTATTGTAACTGTGGTAAATGGAACCGCAAGTGCCTATGAAATCATATCGGTAGCACCCCCGCAATCTTCAAATGTGTTTACAGGGCTTGTAAACGGTACCTACAACATCCGTGTTTTTGATGAGTGCGGCCAGGGTTTTGTAACTACTTTTACCGCTGTTTTTGACCCACAGGAGCCTATTTTTGAATCGCCCATATTTGAGACGCCCGTAGTAGGCGACTGTACTACAACAACATTAACAAGCAACATGTCATACCCGGAAGGTACGGCTATCAGCTACCCGCTGACTATTCAGTATGTTATCCACCCTTCAGACGGATCGCCCGATATTACCGATACACAGACTTTCACCGGTGGCGATCCTTCGACTGTAGAATTTTCATATACATTTACTTTTCTCCCCGGTGTATCGTATACGTATGATATTAACGTTACCGATGGTTGCGGTATAACGGTAGGGCCGCAGGGATTAGTTTTTGATGCACTGCCACAGGTTGCCCTTACGGATGTTCCACTTCCCTGCAGCGATTATTATATTAACCTTTCGGCTCAGGGTTTCCATGAACCTTACTCAGTTCACTTTGTTGATACGCCGCCAAATTTTAACCCTGTAGACTTTAACGCCGGTTATTTGGCCACCTATACAGACCCTTCGATAAGTTTTGGCGGTGAGGGAATGCCAGTGCCTGAGGGAAGCTATACCGTTACCATCAAAGATGCCTGTAACCGGGTAAGTGAACCCTTTACACTGGTAATAGATGAGCAGGTAGTGGTGCCTGCAGTTGTGGGTCGAAATAATAGCTGTTTTTCAAACTATATTAGGGCAACGGTGCCTGACAGGCAGATAGTAACGGCTACAATAACCGACGCACCTCCGGAATACGGTCCAGTACCGGATGACGTTACTGCCCTTATTAACAGCTCGGGTATATTAGTAGTAAATAATGTCCCTGTAGGCGATTATTTAATAACCCTTACTGACAGTTGCGGCGATAATTATATTGATGTTCCAGTTACAGTATCACCCTATGTCCCGCTGGGTTTCAGTGCGACACCACTTTCAGATTGTACGATTTCCATAGGTTCGGTAATTGTTTCCAGCGGCAACGGCGATTTGGTTTCTTTGAACATGACAGCAGCTCCGGCCGGTTTCACCGAAACGCTTCCTTATAATGTGACCGCGTTAATAGACCCCGACACAGGAGAACTGTATATGGATAACCTACCGGCAGGTAACTATACTTTTACAGGGCTTGACGTTTGCGACGTAACAGATACAGTAACGGTTACCATTACCGGATACGAGCCCGGCACGGGTACGCCTTTTACCTTTACGCCGCTTTGCAATTCATTTGATATTAACCTTACCGATAACGATGTTTCGTCATTAACACCTACATACTGGTTACAGAAAGAGGATCCTGCGAATCCCGGGCAGTGGGGGCATCCGGATACCGGTGTGCCATATACCGAAGGTACACTCCCAAACAATAATAATGCTGTACCACTCACAAATAACCAGGTAAATTTTAATTTACAGTTTTTTGGCAACTTCCGAATTATAAAGTCCTTTGAAAGCGTAGGAAATGGTACCGCGCCTAAGGTATGTACCGAAGTATTAGGCGACCCGTTTGAGTACTTCTATAAAGTTGAAATCAAAAACATTTATAAGCTTGATTGTACTACCTTTCCTAATGGCGTATACATTGATGCCGAAGGCCTTGCACCCTTGAGATATTATGCGCTTGACGCCGTTACATTAGCTGTAGTTGTAGATAATGGCACTAACAATATTTTTACTAACCTGCCGGAAGGTGTTTATAGGTTTAGGGTTGAAAATGACTGTGGTGAGCAGGCAATCCAGCTTAGCGATATATCTATACTGCCCGACCTTGTAGATGCTCAAACCCCTGGTGATATTGTTTTTTGTGCCCAGCCCGATGAACCTCTTTTTCAGGAAATTGACCTCACCCAGCAAAATGCAGCAATACTGGGCGGGGTAAGCCCTGACCTGTATTCGATAACTTATTATACAAACCAGGCAGATGCTGATGCGGGAGTTAATGCAATTGCAGACCCCGAACATTTTACCAATACTGCTAACCCGCAAACCATTTACGCACGTATGGAGCAGATTTATATTTTGGTATGCCCGGAGGTGGTTTCTTTTGAGTTAGAGGTTGGTGAAAGCCCTGGCATTAGCGTAGATGAAACACAATACCTGTGTGAAGTAGAAGGCTCTTTAGTACTTGATGCAGGTAGCGGGTATGATGCCTATTTATGGTCTCCCAACGGCGAAACCACCCAAACCATTACAGTAACTGAACCTGGTGAGTATAGTGTGGAAGTGCGGTATATAAATACAAACTCTTTTTGCCCGGCCGAGGCTACGATAATAGTGCTGCCCATACCGCCCCCTGAAATACAAGATATAGAGACAGTAGACTGGACGCGTGATGATAACAGCTTTACTGTTATTATGGATAATCCATCACTTTATGAATATTCAATTGACAATATAAATTTCCAGCAGAGTAATACCTTTACCGGATTACCCACAGGAATTTATACGGTCTATGTAAGGGATTTACAACAATGCAGTATGGTAAGCAAAAGGCTCCATTTACTCTATTACCCTAATTTTTTTACGCCAAACGGCGATAGCGAAAATGAAAACTGGCGTATAGAATTTTCCTCGGCAGAGCCTGAGCTCAGGGTTTTTATTTACGATCGTTATGGTAAACTCCTAACTAATTTTGGCCCCGAAGACGACGGCTGGGATGGTACGTTTAATGGTAGCCCGCTTCCCGCTACAGACTATTGGTTTGTGGTAACCCGTGCAAACGGGCAGGTACATAAAGGGCATTTTTCTCTATTGAGGTAGTGTGTGTAGAACTGTGTAAATTCCACATTTTTATTGTAGAATTTCTACACTTTTACTTTGGTGCTTCTCTATGTTTGAAATAATAAGTATCTGAAATTCATGTTTTTAAATGTATTTCTGATGACTATTTGAGTTTGGCTCGATTTTTACAATATATATTATGTAAGCGATTAAGAAAAAGAAATAGCGTAAGACATATAGTAAGGTGATTTGAAGAATTTTTCTTCAACATAAGGAGACGGGAGCGTCTCCTTTTGTTTTTTATTAACATTTAATAATAAGCATTTGCCTTACATTTGTAAATAATCCTTTTATCTCCCAGATGAGTTTTAAAATCCTTGTAGTAGACGATGACACCGCATTTTGCGTAATGCTGAAGACTTTTTTGCAGAAAAAAGGATATGAGGTAACTAATGCCTTTAGCGGGGAACAGGCTATGGCAGCCCTTTTGGCACAGCCATTTGATGTAATGCTTACCGATATTCGCTTGCCAGATAGCGATGGACTACAGTTGCTTAAATATGTAAGGGAAAAAGCAATTAAAGCCCGAGTTATACTCATGACGGGCTATACCGATATTAAAACCGCAGTAAATGCAATGAAGCTTGGCGCGTTTGACTATGTGGGCAAACCCATAAACCCTGATGAAATACTGCACATTATAGGCCTTGCACTTTCGTCTAAAGAAAACGCGCTGGATCAACCTGCTGAAAAAAAAGAAAAGAAAGTGGCAAAACCCGCCGTGGCTAAAGGCTACGTAAAAGGCGTTAGTGCTAATTCCGCACAGCTACAGGAGCACATACAGCTGGTTGCGCCTACAAATATGTCGGTCCTTATTATAGGCGACAGCGGTACAGGTAAAGAACACATTGCAAAATCAATACACGACGAAAGCAAAAGAGCCGGAAAACCCTACATACCCGTAGACTGTGGCGCTATACCGAAAGAACTTGCGTCCAGCGAATTTTTTGGACATATAAAGGGCTCATTTACCGGCGCTGTTAATGATAAAACAGGCCATTTTGAAGCCGCCAACGGCGGCACGCTTTTTCTTGATGAAATAGGCAACCTGTCTTACGAAGTTCAGGTGCAACTGCTTAGGGCGCTACAAGAGCGTAAGGTAAAACCTGTAGGGAGCAACCACGAAATAGAAGTAGATATAAGGGTTATAGCAGCCACTAACGAAGATTTAGCTGAAGCTGTAAAGCGCGGCGACTTCCGTGAGGATTTATACCATAGGCTAAACGAGTTTAATATCAGGGTACCCAGACTTTCTGAACGAAAAAAGGATATCATGGTGTTTGCCAACCATTTCCTTGAAACCGCCAATGCCGACCTTGAGAAAGATATTGAAGGCTTTAGCCCGGAAGTGGAAGCCCTTTTTAAAACCTATGACTGGCCGGGCAACCTGCGCGAAATGAAGAATATTATTAAGCGCTCGGTACTTTTAGAAAAAAGCGATACCATACAGCTTGAAGTGTTACCCAGTGAAATGCGTGAGCCGGCTGCCGCTGCAACAGTTGAGCACCTGGGTTACAGTAAGGAAAACGAGGAGGCCGCAATTAAAAAAGCACTCGAAAAAACAAACTACAACAAATCTAAAGCCGCAAAGCTGCTGGACATAGACCGCAAAACACTATATAACAAATTAAAGTTATATAATATCGACCTGTAGTTATAAATGGTTACGCAATTTCCCTGCCCAGCATATCGCACAGTTCATCCATTTTTGCACATATACCCTTGCAATATTGCAATAGTTCGGCAGGGGAGAGGGTAAGCGTTTTTTCTTCCAGGGGCAGTAACAGCACCGCTATGCTATTTACCTCCATCTGCTTTAGCATGGGTATCATTTTGTGTGCTATACGTGCAAGGCGGTTATGGTCGTTATTGCGTGCGGCAATAAGCATTTCCTCACAATTATCATCTGCGCTTTCTATAAAGGTATTCACTATAATACGCAGCGATTCGGCATCATTCTGGGTAAACTGGCAGAGGCTGCGCAGGTTGTAAAGCGCATCGGTAGGGTGGGCAATTGTTGGTTCGTCGTGTGATTCGTCGTTCGTCATTCCGGTATAAAAAGCTATAAGCTGTGTAAGTTCATTAATACGTACCGGCTTAGGGTGGCTTGTGGTAAATCCCGCATTTAGGTAGTGTTCATTATCAAGGTCACGGCGCCCGCTTAAAGCAATTACAGGCAGTGTGGCAATAGCATTGTTTTTGCTGTTACGTATTTTTTGTACCAGCTCAAAACCGTCCATTACCGGCATTTGCACATCGGTAAGCACTATATCCACACTATTGCGGTTAAGGTACGGCAGTATGTTTTCAGGGTTTATTTCTTTTGCTGTTTCGGCTCCTAATTTATTAAGCAGCTCTTCCATCAGCTTCAGTTGGGTAATATCATCGTCGATAATAAGTATTTTTAGCCCTTTCAGCGAATTTTTTGGGAACTCGCGCGGCTTGGTTTCGGCAATTTCATTTGCGGCTATAAACGGCAGTACTATCGTGAAAATAGAACCTTGCCCCTCCGTGCTTTCCAGGTTTATAGTGCCGCCTAACAGTGTTATAATACGCTTAGATATGGTAAGCCCAAGGCCTGTACCGCCAAATTTCTTCTCAATGCCCCCGTGCGCCTGGGTAAACTCTTTAAAAACAAGGTGCTGTTGGCTTTCGGCTATGCCAATACCCGTATCTATTACCGAAATAGTAATATCAAACCCGGTTATTTTTGCTGTAACCTCTACCGAGCCTTCGCTGGTAAATTTTATGGCGTTGCTTACCAGGTTAGTAAGCACCTGTTTAATACGGTACGGGTCTGAGAGGCAAAAGCGGTCCAGCTCATCGTCTATATCCCAGTTTAGCTCTATGCCTTTATTTTCTGCCATGGGCAGGAGCGTGCTGCATGTGGCCTCAATGGTTTTTTTTACATTAAAAGGGATGTTTTCTATTGTAATGCGGTTGTTTTCGAGCCGCGAAAAGTCGAGCAGGTCGTTAACCAGCTTCATAATGTAGTTAGCCGATTCGCGTATATTGTCAAGGTAAGCCTTTTGGCTAGTGTTTACACCCGATTCTTCCAGCAGGGTGTTAAAGCCCATAATGCTCCCCAGAGGTGTTTGCAGGTCGTGTGTAACCGTGGCCATCAGCATACTCTTGGTACGCAATAACTGTTCGTTTTCATCATTAAGGAGCTCAAGCTGGCGGCGGTAATTTTGGTTAATGCTCAGGTCGCGCACTATTATCCAGGCCAGTACTATCAGGAAAAACAGGGTTATAGCCCCGGCCCATGCCACGGTGCGTACAGTACTGTTTAGGGTGGCCCTTGTTTTTTGCACCTCGGTATAGGAATTTGTTATAAACTCATTTTCTATACCGGTAAGTATGGTGCGTAGCTGGTCTGAAATAATGCGGTTTTCTTCCAGCAGTTTTTGCTCTTTATGAAACAGCTGCAGGCTAAGCTTTGTATTTTGCTTTTTAATGTCGGTAAGCGCGTTGCCAAACGCGTGCGCCAGCGAGTCGTTGCTAACGGGAAGTTTCCTTAGCGAGTCTAAAAGCTTTGGTGTTAGCAGCGATTCTACCGTTTCATCCCACTCGTGCTTTTTAGTATTTTTTACGGGCTTTGTTTTTTTAAACGCATCTTCGCGTATGGCATATACGGCATTTACGGCATTGGTAAATACATTTTCACGGCCATATTTATCATGAAATTTGGCTATTTCATTAATACTGCTTTTTTTCCGTAGGAGCAGCGTTTCTATGCGGTCAAATTTTGGCTTTTGGGATGTATCTGCATGCAGGCGTATGGCATGAAGTTCTTTACTTATGCTATCGGTAAGTTTATTGTACCGTTGCAGTTCTTTGGGGTTTGCCGATAATATGGCGCTTCGGCCCAGTGCCTCAGAGGCATATAGCGACGCAATGGTATTACTTACCCTGATGATTTTTGCATTATCATCAGACAGCTGGCTGGGTTGGGCTATTTTTAAAATTTCGGTATAAACAAACCATATCATTGCTACAGCTACTGCCGATAGTAGCAAATAACCAAGTATAACTTTGTATTTAACAGCTTTGGGTTGTTGTACCATAATATATAAATGTACAAAAAATTATGTCACATTTATAACGGCCTTAACAGGGGTAAAGTATCAATAAGCAGTAATTTGGGGGCTGCTTTTTTTGTCGATTAACTTCTTACAATAACCCTTAAAAAGTTTATTTCTTCTTTAAGGTGATGTATTTCAGAGCGAAGGCTCTCTACCAGGATGTCATATACCTCTTTGTTAGTTTGTGTAAGTCCGCCGTCAATGCCCTGCGCGCTGGTTTGCTCAAGCATGCCGTTAAAAAGATACATAAGGTTTACATCAAGTATCCTTGCTATTTTAATTAGCTTTACCACATTTAGCCTGCGGTCGTCTTTTTCAAGCCTGCCGTAGTTACTTTGTGTTACATCAAGCTGAAGCGCCATGCTCTCCTGGGTAACACCTTTTTCTTCTCTCAATTTCTTGATTCTTTGGCCGATTACATTCATAATTTAGATTTGTTTTAGTGTGTGATGCCGATTTAATTTTTTATTGTGACTTGTTGGATGCTCTGTTAACTCTTTATTAAGGATTTTCACCTTAAATTTACATACTCGCTATACTATTCTTCGCTATACACCTTGCATTATTTAAATAAGGCCCTGAGTTTAACTGTTATGTTTCTTCCGGGACTGCATCATGCACTATTACTGTGCGTTGCATGCGTTTAATGCATATCTGTTATGTAAAAATATACATTAATACTACCGGCTAACTACACTTTATTCATTTTTCGATATACTGTGCAGTTTAATCGTTAAGTAACAGATAAATTGTAACTAATTAGTCAAGAATTAATATTTATTATTTAGATATAGTAAGCAAAAACAAAAAAATATGAAGATGAAGATGAAAGTTTTAGTATATGATAACCAGATAGGTTACTATAAAATGCTTGTTGATAGCCTGGGCAAGGATATATCGTTTATATTGTATGATACCCTGCTGCCTGAAGTTAAATTTGACGTTGTAACATTTTTTATGGGCGACGAACTGGAAGCGCACGACATGGCAAAATTGTCTAATATGAGCCTCCCCTTTATACTGGCAACTTCTAAAAGAGGTTTGGATACCCCTGCTGATACAAAAGGGATTTACCATATAGACCTGAAGAGGACTAAGGATGTGCTGTTGCATAAAATAACCGAGATACTCGCTTTGCTGGAAATAGGCAATGATAATGGCAAAGCCCGGGCCGTACTTACATAACCCGGGCTTGCCGGTTACTCATTTATAATGGCGCGGGAAATTACAATTTTTTGTATTTCAGATGTACCTTCATATATCTGGGTTATTTTAGCATCGCGCATAAAACGTTCTACGTGGTATTCTTTTACATAGCCGTTACCGCCATGCACCTGAATGGCCTCTACGCTTATGTCCATAGCGGCCTGGCTTGCAAATAATTTTGCCATAGCGCCACTAACGTCATAGTTATGGCCGTTGTCTTTATCCCACGCAGCCTTAAGGCACAGGTGGCGTGCAGCCTCGATGCTTACATGCATATCGGCAAGCTTAAAGGCTATGGCCTGGTGCTCACAAATGGGCTTGCCAAAGGCTTTTCGCTCTTTGCTGTAGTTAAGTGCGAGCTCATAAGCGCCACTTGCTATGCCCAGTGCCTGGCTTGCTATGCCTATGCGCCCGCCTGCCAGTGTTTTCATGGCAAATTTAAACCCAAAGCCGTCTTCGCCTATGCGGTTTTCTTTTGGCACCTTAACATCAGTAAACATAAGGGAGTGGGTGTCGCTGCCGCGTATGCCGAGTTTTTGCTCTTTAGGGCCTATTTCAAAGCCGGGCATGCCTTTTTCTACAATAAGCGCGTTAATGCCTTTATGTTTTAGTTCGGCATGGGTTTGTGCTATTACCAGGTATACATCGGCAGTGGCGCCGTTTGTAATCCAGTTTTTGGTACCATTAAGCAGGTAATGGTCGCCCATATCTATAGCAGTTGTTTTTTGCGATGTGGCATCGCTGCCTGCCTCGGGCTCGCTAAGGCAAAACGCGCCGATAACCTGTCCGGTGGCAAGCCTGGTAAGGTATTTTTGTTTTTGCTCTTCGTTACCAAAGGCCTGCAGCCCCCAGCACACTAGTGAGTTATTTACCGACATTATAACAGCTGCCGATGCATCTATCTTGCTTATCTCTTCCATAGCCAACACATATGATACGGTATCAAGCCCGCTGCCGCCATATTTAGGGTCTACCATCATGCCAAGGAAACCCAGTTCGCCCATTTTTTTTACCTGATCGTAAGGAAACTGTTGTTTTTCGTCGCGTTCTATTACGCCGGGCAACAGCTCATGCCGGGCAAAATCGCGGGCTGCCTGCTGTATCATTTTATGTTCTTCGGTAAGTTGAAAATCCATAATTATAAAATTACATTTTTGGTTTATTCTTCCCAAATGTAATTATTTACTGGTGATTTTTCAAAACTAATCTGTATTTTTAGCGCATGATTGAGAAAAACTATAACGTTGTAGGGGTCATGTCGGGCACATCGCTTGATGGCGTGGATATTGCACATATTTTACTTTCTGAAAAAAATGGCCAGTGGAATTACGAAACCCTTACAGCCGAAACCCTTCCCTATACAAAAGAATGGGTAAAAACATTGCAGGAAGCCGTATCATATAACGATGAAGCGCTTACACAACTAAATATAGGATATACCGCATTGCTGGGCGGTATCATAAAAGGGTTTATAGCCCGCCACACACTAACCAACCTCGATGCGGTATGCTCTCATGGCCACACAATATTACACCAGCCGCAACATGGGCTCACGCTGCAAATAGGCAACCTGCCGCAGATAGCGGCATATTGCGGGCAGACTGTAGTGTGCGACTTCCGAGTGCAGGATGTGGCCCTCGGCGGGCAGGGCGCCCCACTGGTGCCTATAGGCGACAGGCTGCTGTTTGCAGGTTACGGGTACTGCCTTAACCTGGGTGGCTTTAGTAATATTTCTTTTGAGGAAGGGGCCAAACGGGTGGCTTTTGATATATGCCCGGTAAACACCGTGCTTAACTACTATGCAAACCGGCTGGGTTACCCTTATGATGATGAGGGAAAGATAGCGGCAGGCGGCCAGATTAACCCGCTATTGCTGGAGCGGCTGGAAAATCTTGATTTCTATAAGCAGCCTTACCCAAAGTCGTTAGGTTTTGAATATGTAAAAGAAGTGGTTATACCGCTTATTGAGGAATTTAATATACAAACTGAGGATAAGCTGCGCACATTTACACGGCATGCGGCACGGCAGATAGCACAGGCAATAAACAACACAGATGTAAAAAAGCCGGGCCTTCTTATTACAGGGGGCGGCGCTTACAACACTTATCTTATTAAGAGCCTTAAGAATTTACTGCCGGATATGGAAATTGCTCTACCCGACGATAAAACCATACAATATAAGGAGGCGCTTATTTTTGCGTTGCTTGGGGTATTAAAATTAAGGGGCGATATTAATGTATTGGGCAGCGTTACCGGCGCACCGCGGGACCACAGCAGCGGAAAAATTTATACAATATAGTAGTTTAGAGTATGCCTATTTTCTTAACGGCTTCTATAAGTGCTTCGTCATCATTACCATTTTTGCCGTCAAGCATTAGCGATTTAATGTGTGCTATACGGTTTTCTATGGCGTTTAAAGACAATGGTACATAGTTAGGTATATTATGCGCGGCAATGCCTTCAGAAAGGCGCATGAGTATCTGCCGGTCATAATTGTCCAGTTTAAAATTATCGAGCGTACGGTCTTTAAGCGATTTTAAAATTTTATGGCTGTAATGGGTTTTGCCAGAAAAAATAAGTTTAAAGGCTTTTAAAAACTCATCTATGTCTATATCGCTTTTGCACAGTATGCCCTGCGGCGCTGTAGCTTCTATAAGGCGCTCTATAAGCGATGCCTCGCTGTGCATGGTAAGGAATATAATAGTGCAATCAGGGTACAGTTTCCTTATAAGCATGCCGAGGTCTAACCCTGAAAATATTTTTTGCTCTGGGTAGGGTGGCAGGCTAAGGTCCAGGTAAGCAATGTCCGGCTTGGTTTTAGGGTTCACTATAAGGTTATAAGCCTCTTCGCAACCCAGCGCTTTATAGAAATGTAAATTATACCCTTCAAATTTTTCTTCTGAGAGTACATTAACATAGCCGTTAACCGTCATTGGGTGGTCGTCAACTATCAGTATTTTAAGGTCTTTATTCATTTTAGGGGACACAAGTAAAAGCAAATCTTCTTAAAAAAAAAGCCTCAGTGTAAATTTACTGAATTTTAATTATTTAATTTGTTATTTCTTACCAATAAATAGTAGATTGCTGTATTGTGCAATATTCTTACGTAATTATAGATGACAGTGCTGATAACATTAAGGAATTGCTTCATCGGTTTGAAGACTTTCCTGAATACTACTGTATTGGTACCTGTAATAACAGAGAAGAAGGTATAAATAGTATACTGGAACAGCAACCGGAACTTGTTTTTTTAAATATTAAAGAGAAAACTAAATCAGATATTTCACTAAGTTTTATATACGAGTTGTACCGCTACCAAAATGAGATGCCTTATTTTGTAATATTGGCAGACAGCGACAAATTTGCATTTGAATCGTTAAAGTTGGGTGTATTTGATTATATAATCAACCCGGTAGAAACCAAAGAGTTGCGCAAAACCCTTTTCAAATTCCAAAAAGTAGTACCCTTAAGTGGCGGGATACTGCCCCGGGTAGTAGAAAATATACCAGAGTTACCCGAGAAGGTAACCCAGGAGCAGGACAGGCAAAGCCATGATAATCAAAAATCAGAAATCGATATACAGGTGTGTATAAAAAGTTATGGCGATTACCAGTTTATAGCACTTAAAGACGTAGTATATCTGCAGGCAGACAATAATACTACCGATTTCCATTTGCAAAACGGTAAGAAATTAACGGCTTATAAAACATTAAAACACTACGAAAACAATCTGCCTTCCTTTTTTTACCGTATACATAATAGCTATATTGTAAATAGCAACTTTGTTTCACGTATAAATACTGGCAAATCACTATGTTATTTGCATAATAATGAGGTTTCGGTATCTTTTTCAAAAACATTTAAGGATAATATTGATACAATTATCAAAAAAATTGCACCTGAATATATATAATATAGTGTTTCACCCCGCAAATAGTACCAACGCCTCGCAAAAAGGTGTAATCGGCTAAAACACCAGTAAAATATAGTGGTTTATACCAAGTGTCGTGCTACTTTTGCTTTAGAGACAAACAAACAATACCGGTTAGTTGGGAGTCTTAAAAAGCTAAAAATTAAATAAAAGTATTCACTCCACTTAAAATTACTGACACCATGAAAAAATTTATCCTTGCAATAGCACTTGTAGCGTCACTATCTACAACTCTTGTATCTTGTTCAGCTGACGACAGCGAACTACAAAACACAACTCAGGCAGAAACACTTTCTGACGGTACTATACTGCCTCCGGTAAGCACACCTAAAAAACCATAAGCGAAGTATTATATTATAGTATATTTTATTATTTTTGAGGGCGTTGGTATTTTTACCAACGCCCTCAAAAATTTTGAAGCACGCCGGTTATTTTTATATATTTTGTTTATCCCTTATCCTCTTATCGTGCGAGAGGCCGCAGCCCCTGCCGCAAAACCAGGAAGTGGAGCATCTTATTACAGCGGGCGAGGATCCGGCCAATGACTTAAATTTCCGGATAAGTAAGATAGATTCAGCGTTTTCTATTTTTCAAAAATACAATAACGATTCCCTTACCCGTATGTATTACCGAAGGGGGGCTTTGGTATATTTTGAAACAGAAAGCCTGAGGAAGTCGATTAAATTAGCTAAAGCAGTAATAGAGTTGTCTCATGAAGATAACGATTCGGTAAGTATTAAAAGGGCTTCCTATTTAACAGGACTGTCCTATTATAAATTAGGAATAAGGGATAGCGCCCTTATATACTACCAAAAGGCGGAGCCGTATTATAAAGCATCCCAGGACCCGGACCTTGGCCTGGTATTGCTGTTTAAAGCCTATGTACTGTATGACGTGGGCGAATATGTGTTTTGTGAAACAGAGGCTTTTAAGGCGTTACGGCTGCTAAAAGAGCAAAATCTAAATGTAGAGGTTTATAAATGCCTGGTTGTTATCGCTTCTACCCTTAAACAGCAGGATAATACCGATGAGGCAATTCATTATTTCAGGCTTGCCGTAGAGCAGATTAATAAATTTTCTAACCAGGAATATTCTGAGGCGGATAAAGAGGCTTTCCGTGTAATATGTTACCATAATATAGGTTCGGTATATGAGAAAAGCCGCCAGTACGAAAAAGCGATAGACCAGTATAACCTTGCATTAGCCTCTCCGGTTACTAAAGATAATGATCTTATATATGCCCGCACCTTAAACAGCCTGGCAAAAGCGAGGTTTTACCTGGGAGATAAAGAAGATGCGCTTAGCAACTATAAAAAATCACTTGCTATTTCTGAACGTATAAATGATAAGCAGGGGGCATTAGATACACAAATTAGCCTTGCAGAATACTACCAGTCTGTTTCGGATACCCTTACGGCTGTAGAGTACTACCGCAAAGCTTACGCAGGCGCTAAACAAATAGACAGTAATAACGATAAGCTAAAAACGTTAAAAGGGCTTAGCGACCTTGACCTGGGCAGGAGCCATTATTATTTTAATATATACATATCGCTTAACGACAGCCTGCAGGATATTGCCCTTCAAAACCGTAATAAATATGCCCGTATTGAATATGAGACGGACCAGTTGCAGAATCAAAACGACGAGTTGCTGCGAAAAAACAGTTTTATAATAGGTATATCGGTAGTGGTACTACTGTTTGTAGCCGCTATTTTTATCATTTATTACCTTAACTCACGCAATAAGGAGCTTATACTTACCCAGGAACAGCAAAAAGCAAGCGAGGAAATTTACCAACTGATGCTCGAACAGCAAAACAAGGTGGAAGTGGCGCGTTCGGAAGAAAAAAACCGCATAGCGATGGAACTGCATGATGGTATACTTAATAATATATATGCTGTAAGGCTTAACCTGGAATTTACAAACCGTAAAACCGATGCCGAAACCATAGAGAAGCGCAAAGAGTATATTAAAGAACTACAGTCGCTCGAGGCCGAAATACGCTCGGTGTCGCATGACCTTAGCCGTAGCGCAAACCTGGTAGAGGGAAAAGATTTTGGGGCCATGCTGTATTTTATGGTAATATCTCAAAAAAACAATTTTAATACCGAATTTGATATTACCATCGATAAACATATCGACTGGGATGTTATTTCTAATACCCTTAAGGTTAACATTTACCGCATAGTACAGGAGGCACTGCAAAATATAAATAAATATTCGCATGCGGCACACGCGCAGGTAAGCATCAGTAAAATTGAAGATAACCAGATATTAATAATGGTAAGCGATGATGGTATTGGTTTTGATGTTAAAAAGGCTGCCACGGGCATTGGCCTTAAAAACCTTAAAAAACGGACCGAAACCTTAAGCGGGCTTTTTAAAATTGAGTCAGAAAAAGGTAAAGGCACCACTGTAAAGGTGCAGCTTTCGATACAATAGCGGGTTGCATACAATTTTCATTTAAGTATATTTGTGCTGAGAAAACAAACATGTTAATGAAAGAACTACTATCGAAATTTGAAAATAAACAGCCCGAAATCATTTTTAACTGGAAAGACAGCGAAACGGAAGCCGAAGGCTGGGCGGTAATAAATTCGCTCCGCGGTGGTGCAGCAGGCGGCGGAACGCGCATGCGCAAAGGCCTTGATATGAATGAGGTGCTTTCGCTGGCCAAAACAATGGAAGTAAAGTTTACCGTTTCCGGCCCGGCTATAGGCGGTGCAAAATCAGGCATAAATTTTGACCCTAACGACCCGCGTAAGCAGGGAGTATTGCAACGCTGGTACAAGGCTGTTTCGCCATTGCTAAAAAGTTATTACGGTACCGGCGGCGACCTTAATGTAGACGAAATACATGAAGTTATACCCATGACGGAAGAGTGTGGGGTGTGGCACCCGCAGGAAGGCGTTTTTACAGGGCACTTTAAGCCCACCGAGGCAGATAAGATAAACCGAATAGGCCAGCTACGCCAGGGCGTGGTAAAGGTTATAGAGAACCCCGTTTTTTCGCCAGATGTAAGCCGTAAATATACCGTTGCAGATATGATAACCGGGTATGGGGTAGCCCAGGCGGTAGCACATTACTATGCTATTTTTGGTGGGACGGTAGCCGGTAAGAGGGCAATTATACAAGGCTTTGGCAATGTAGGGTCTGCAGCGGCATTTTACCTTGCTAATATGGGGGTAAAAATAGTGGGCATTATAGACAGGGAAGGCGGGCTTATTAATAAAGACGGCTTTTCATTTGAAGAGATAAAGAAACTGTTCCTTGATAAAGAGGGCAACAAGCTGGTAGCTGATGATATGGTTCCGTTTGATGAGCTTGACAGCAAGGTGTGGGCCGTGGGTGCGGAGATATTTGCACCATGCGCTGCCTCAAGGCTGGTAAGACAGGAGCAGGTAGACAATATGGTAGCTGCCGGGCTTGAAGTAATTTCGTGTGGGGCTAACGTGCCTTTTGCCGACAAGGAAATTTTCTTTGGCCCTATCATGGAGGCGACAGACCAAAGGGTTAGCCTTATACCGGATTTTATTTCTAACTGCGGTATGGCAAGGGTTTTTGCTTATTTTATGGAGACGAAAGTATCAATGACAGATGAAGCTGTTTTTATGGATGCGAGTGATACCATAAAGAATGCCCTGCAAAATGTATATAACAACAGCTCCGCAAAAACCGGTATAAGCGGTACAGCCTTTAAAATAGCGCTAAGCCAGCTGGTATAATAGGATATAGTGAAATTTAAACAGGGCTGGCTACAGTCCTGTTTTTTTATGAGCACAGTATGGATTATAAGCAAACTACCCAATGGATGTTTTCGCGACTGCCCATGTATCAGATTCAGGGGGCATCGGCATTTAAAAAAGACCTTACAAATACTATTCTGCTGGTTGACCACCTGCAACATCCCGAGCATAAATTTAAGTCGGTACACGTAGCGGGTACTAACGGCAAGGGCAGCACATCGAGCATGCTGGCAAGTATACTTCAGGAGGCTGGCTACAAAACCGGTTTGTATACTTCGCCACATTTAAAAGATTTTCGCGAACGCATAAAAGTAAACGGCAAAAGTATTGCTGAAGATTTTGTAGTGCGGTTTATTACTGATAATAGGGCATTTTTTGAGCAACACGAACTCAGCTTTTTCGAAATGACGGTGGGCCTCGCATTTGATTATTTTGCAAAAGAAAATGTGGATATAGCCATTATAGAAACAGGTATGGGCGGCAGGCTGGACAGTACCAATATTATTAGGCCGCTTCTCTCGGTTATTACTAACATTGGTATGGACCATACCCAGTTTTTAGGCAATACCATAACAAAAATAGCAGGGGAGAAGGCCGGTATAATTAAGCGTGATGTTCCTGCTGTTATTGGCGAATATACAAATGAAACACGCTTGGTTTTTGAGGCAAAAGCGGTAGAAATGGATGCGCCGCTTTTTTTTACAGCAGATAAAACAGTAAACATTTATGAGTCGGCGCTTAAAGGCAACTATCAACAAAATAATATAAAAACGGTGCTTCAATCGGTTGAAATTTTAAAACAACATTTTAGCATATCTGAAGAGAACATAAAGTCAGGCCTGCTTAACGTAATTAAAAATACCGGCCTGCGTGGGCGCTGGGAGCAGATACACACTAACCCAACGGCAATTGCAGACACGGCCCACAACAGCCACGGACTTAAGCCGGTGATTGAGCAGGTACTGGCGCAACAATATAGTACCTTACGATTTGTTATAGGTATGGTAAACGATAAGAACCTTGATGAGGTGTTGCCGTTATTTCCTAAAAATGCAGCGTATTATTTTTGCCGTCCGGACATTCCCCGTGGCCTTGATGTCCATATTTTGGCAGATGCTGCAAAAAAATACGGCCTTACCGGTAAAATTTTTTCGGATGCTGCGCAGGCATATTCTGCTGCATTACAAGATGCTGCGCCTGCCGATTTTATTTATGTGGGCGGCAGTACCTTTGTGGTTGCAGAAATTTTATAACCGAATGCTTGCAGATATAAAAAACAGTATTATATTTGCACTCGCAATACGGAACAATACACTTGCTAAGAATTGCAAATATTGGGGCGATTAGCTCAGCTGGTTCAGAGCACCTCGTTTACACCGAGGGGGTCGGGGGTTCGAACCCCTCATCGCCCACCACTTTCTTTACAAAGAGCGTAAAAGTATCTTTAAAAGCCCATAAACCCTGCAAATTTTGGATTTGCAGGGTTTTTATTTTACCCCCTGTACACCCAAAATTTATAAAAATGCCCAAAGTTTTGTGGCAGAATAGTGGCAGTTTTTTTTCAACAAAAAAACTGCCACTGGAAGCGATATAACGTACTGTATATCAACATGTAAAGCACGTTAACGACTTGACTTAAGAACGCTGTATTCCGACATTTAATAATAATTTAAAAAGTTACATTATGTTAGAGAGCAGCTTCGGGTTAAACTTCTTCATGAAGACCCCGGAAAAGGAAACATCCTACAGGTATATCTACCTTAGAATTACGGTGGATGGTGTGCGAAAGGAAACATCAACAAAGAAGAAATGGGACCCCAACCGATGGCATCAGAAATCTGAGCGTGCCACCGGAACTAAGGAAGACGCAAGGACAATTAACTATTATCTTGATACGCTGACCTATCGGCTTACACAGTTTGCGACTGAACTGGTGCAGAATAATAAACCCGTTACAGTACAAAAGCTTATGGACTTTGTAACCGGAAAAATTGCCCCCAAGGTCAAAGTTTTAGAAGAGTTTGATTTGCATAACAGGGAAATGTTGGCGCTGGTAGACAGAGGTGATTACGCTTATGGTACGTACCAGCGTTTCATTACCGCCAGGTCACATGTTAAAGAATACCTGAGGTACAAATACAGTTTAGAGGATATTGATTTTAGGGACCTGGACTTTGAATTTGTGAAAGACTATGATTTTTACCTGAGGACCGTAAAAAACTGCAACAATAATACCACTGTTAAGTATATTACAAACTTTAAGAAAATCGTCTTGCGGGCGGTGGATAAAGAAATTATCGCAAGCAACCCTTTCAACCGTTATAAAGGAAAGAAGGTAAAAACCAATAAAAAGCCTTTAAGTGCTACTGACCTTCGGGCAATCGAACAACATAAGTTTACTGTACCCCGCCTGGAAGAAGTAAGGGATATATTTATATTCCAGTGCTATACAGGCCTTGCCTATATTGATGCTTTCCAATTAAAACCGACAGATATAAAGCCGGGCATCGACGGAGAGTTATGGATTATGTCTGCGCGGCAAAAAACAAGCTCTGAAACCAATATCCCATTGTTGCCCAAAGCGCTTCAGATTATCGAGAAGTATAAAAGCCATCCTGTTTGCCGTAAACGAGGTTGTGTACTTCCGGTACGCTCGAATCAAAAAATGAACGCGTATCTTAAAGAAATAGCCGGTATTGTTGGTATCACCTGTGAACTCAATACCCATAAGGCACGCCGGACATTTGGCAGTACCGTTACCCTTGCAAACAATGTCCCCATCCATATTGTAAAAGAGATGCTGGGACACCAATCGGTTAAACAAACGGAAGAATATGCTATTACAGAGCAGCAAAACATTGGTGTTAGCATGAAGGAATTAAAGCAAAAACTGATACAAAAAGAAACCCCTTCTGCCGAAGTATCGATAGATACAATTATGAGGATGGAAGCTGAACTAAATGAGATGAAGAAGAAATTAGGACTACTTAACAAGGCCTCATAAAAATTTTAAACCATAATAATTAAGCCTTAAAGAAACGATCTTTAAGGCTTAATTAATTCTATCTCACTCCGATATCCCGGATGATAAGAGGGCCGGTACGTTATGTATCCCATTTCCTGTAGCTCTTTAAAGTACTTATGATAGGTCGGTAAAGTACTTATATGGGAAAGGGACATGATTTTACTCCTGCTTACCTTTATTACTTTCCTTTGCCCCTGCCGATATCCCAAAATAAGGATAGCCGTCAACAGTGCAAAATGCCATACCGATAGCCTCTCGTCTTTCTCAAAAAGAGCGAGGTATACCAATAATTCATCGCGCATCATGCCACTATTCGTTAAAAAGGTTCAGCAAATCAGACTTATTGTAATAGTACGAGCCCAATATCTTTTTGTACCTTATCTTACCTGTTATACGCAGGTTTTGCAACGTACCGGCCGACATATCCATGAGCCTGCGCACCACCTTGCTTTTCAGCCATTCGGGATGAAGCGAGCTTTCTTGTTGCTCATTAGTCTTTTCGACGACTTGGCGGATATCATTCAACAATACCAGCCCAAATTGCCTTAAGTCATCTTTCGTTACCACATTTTCCATACCCACGTTATTAGATTGACTTTTACTAATTACTCCCTTATTCCGGAAAATATATCCTGCTCGCTTCCGTCTTTTTAAAAGAGGGCATGTAACGGATATATCCATAATCGCTCAGGTCGTTTACACACCTGTAAAATGTATTCGGCCATGATATTTTAGCGATCCGCATTATGTCACGCCCGAACACCTGTATAGGATTGTCAAAGCCCTTATCAAGGCGGTATTTCAGCAACGCCGCGTAAACGCTGATGTGCGTAGTACCGATACGGCCATCTTTCTCGATAGCTGTAAAGAAATCCGATAAGGGCTTTGACCTGTCCATCACTTACACCTTTTGTCCCCGCTTCTTTTTGGCATCAGCTTTCGGTGCATCATCCCCAACCATTTCCGCATCCTTAACGTCCGTTTTAGCGGCACGTTTATTATCCTGGCTTTCACCCTGCGATTGTTTTTCAGATTTCGATTCGCGGCTGCCCAGCCTTTGCATGTCGCTGTCATACACGTTAACGGTTTTGAATTGGGGATTGGCTTCTATAAAATGCTTTTGCTCTTTTCCGTCCACCTGGAAGGTTACCGATTGTACATTCCCTTTTTTAAGGCTGTCCATCAGGCTGTCTTTAAAATCGTCGCGGCCCAGTTCTTTTATAGGGTGTTTTGAAACCGCAGCCTCCAGGTCGTAGCCATAATTCTCATGGTAGTGCTTCAGTTTGAAATTGCCTTTATCATCGCTATTTTTGAAGTCGAGCTGCACCCAGGAATTATACTTTTCACCTTCTTTGGCCGTCAACTCTTTATGCACTGAGCGCCCTTCCATCAGGTTATAGGCTTCTTTGAGGGTGATGTTATTACCCTTGTTGATGTAAAAGGTCTGGTCAAGTTTTTCAGCGCTGCCATCCTTTTGCAGGCTCACATTATACGAGTTGAAAAAGTACATCTCGCTCTGTTTGGACTTGCTGAAGTTCAACGTCGCCTCAACCGTATCGTTACCGAATTTGGTGCTGTGCTGCAACTTGAAATCGTCGCCGCCTTTTTCTATTTTCTGTTTCAGGTCGTTTCGCAATTCCTCGCCAAAGCCTGTGTACTTTACCTGGTCTTGCAGGTAATCCAAATTTTTCTGGTTCATGTCCATGTTATTTTTATGTTTAATCGTTTCTGATTCTACTTGGTAATAATCCCGCAGTAATGCGGAAAGGTCAACCATGCCGCCCTGGATGCTAAGAAGTTCAGGCGAATCAAGGCCTTTTTCCATTGCCCTGTACAGTGGCCATACCGGCTGGTAATTGAAAATATCCCTGTCGCTGGTGTTGTCATGGCAAAACTCCGCCGCGTCATACTGGTTATCAAAAGTCATAACTTCATCCGACCATGCCCTTTTTAAGGGTATGCCCTCAGGGTACGCCATGTGGGAAAACCCTTCCTTATGAAGCGCCAAAAGGTCTTCCATTACTATGCTGTAATCTTGCTGTGCTACTATCATAATTTTTTCTTTATGGTAAAAGCCTTGCCCGGACGAGCTGCCTGTTCTTCACACGCACTTCCAGATGCCTGCCGCCATTCTTTTCCATCAGCTGGAGGACCAGGTATTTTTTATCGGGGATGGTAAATTTTGGAAGGGAAAAAACTATGGCCTGTGTAGCGTTCGCCTTTACCGTTTCTGTGCTGTTTTCAGCAAGTACCGGCGTGACCTCGATTTCCTGCGTGGCGGTGCGCTTTGCCTTTTGCTGGTCACGGATGAAGAAGCGAAGCTGGCCGATATCATAACCGATATTAGTACGGTTCTCAATTTCGAGCCTGCAATAGATCACGTCGTCGTGGATGAAGAAGCCCTGTACCGCAAACCGGATACCCGCCGTTTTATCGCGGGCAACCGCCCCGTTAGTCTTTTTATGTAAAGCTGCTTTAGCATAGCGTGTGACTTCTGCTTTATTATAGTTGGCTTCCGAGAACGTAATACTGTTTCTAACCGTACTTTCCCCAATTGAAAGGTTAAGTACTTGGGGCTGGCTGTTGTAATTCACCACAAAGGAATTCAGCCTGCCGTCGGCAGTGATCACCGAGAGGTTGGTTTCCGGGAAACTATCCCTTGCCGCTTTAACCTGCAAAATATTTTCAACGCCCTTGGCTTTCTGCGCCAGTATCGACCTGCTGCCGCGGTCTACGCTGATGATGGCTTGCGGGAAAATAATATTGGTTGTTTTTGTTGCGGTGATAAAAACCGGAACCGGCTTTATATCTGTCTGGGCACTTGCTGCCACTATATTCAGGAGAAGGAATATCCCCGTTATCACTACTGCTTTGATCGTTTTCATATCTGCTGTTTTTAGTTGTTATTACTAATCTGTACGGTTGCCTGCTTTTGCCTTGCGTCACGCAGGAGCACCTGGTAGCCTGCTTTCACGTTCACTTTGACGAGCTTGACTTTTTTGCTGAAAAGCGTTTTGGCTGTTTCGATACCCGCACTTGCCGCCTGTCCCTGCCATGTCGCATCAAGGGAGGTCAGGCCGACGCCCTGCACACTTCGGTCAGCCGACTGTGCGGCTACATCCCGAGCGATAGCACCGGGAATGTGGATGCCTCCAAGCCCGTCCATGTCGAATACTTCAAGGGCTATGGGAAAAATGGAGTTGCCCGAGCGAATGCTGGTGATCTCGATACCCAGCCGTTCGCCACTAAGGGAGGCGGTCCCAAAAATGAAACTGTCTTTGGGAATGACCACGCCGTTCACATTGATATCGGCCTGCAGGCGCAGCTTTACAATGGAACCGCTGGTCAGCGTCTGCGTTTCATGGATCACGGCAGGTATGGCATTCTGGGCAGTCGTATTGGTAAGGTCATCTTCAAGCCCGTAAAATCCATTTCCAGGATTTTGGTAATACACATTATTATCCAAAAGTGTAACCGCCTTATCATTACCCGTTGATACCGTGTAGGCTTGTTGCTGTTTTTGCGCTTTAGCGTTATCAAGCTGCTCTTTCACCCGCTCCGGATGCTGGATGTCCATAATTTTCTCCAACATGCTGTTGAGCTGGGCCATTTCAGGGTCCTGCCCACCGGATGCGTTCATCGCCTGCATCATTTTTTCTAAGCGGTCTACGTCAGCGGTGCCGACCGATGCCCCGCCACGGGGCGTGGGGGCTGAAGCATCGCTATTGCCCGTGGCAATCGCCGGTTTGTTCAGTTCCTTATTGAGCAGTTCGAGTTTACGGTAAATAGTTGCAGTATTTGGGTCATTCCTCTGGCCGGTTCCGCTTACAGAAGTATTCAGCCCACCTGCTGTGGGATTATCTTTAAAGGGATTGCCGAAGGCTTCGGGCTGCCCCTGGCTTAAGCGGGACGGGTCGTTTTGTTCCAGCCCCCGGATACGCGCCGAATCCTTTTGCGCTTCTTCGTAATAGCGCATCTTATCCATCGGCTTATCATCCTTCAGGTTGGCGTCCGGCAGGTTAAGGTTAAAACCTTTAGTTTGCGCCGTGCTGGCTTCGGCGGCCTGCATTTTTCCGCCACCGAGCGCCCAAAAGGCCAGTGTGATGAACGGCAGTACCAGTAGCGGCAGTACCAGCATGAATTTGCGCTGGCGTTTCATTTTGGGTGTCATTTCTTGATTTTTCATGGTTTATTTGTTTTTGATTGCTGATAATATTTTTCGACCTGCCGGATAGAATCCATCAGGCCGGGGCGTTTGGCGATAATGCTTTCGTAGGCCTTCCTGCCTTTGGGGTCAGTAGCAAGGCTGTCCATGTACCTGTGGAATCCTTCAATCCGCCGGTATTCCGCATCGGAAATACGCGCTTGTGCTTTTGCTTCCCCTGTGTTGAAGGTATGGGCAGGCTTACGGATGGCAGCTACCTTCAGCGAAATTGGGGCTGTGCCGGTAAAAGCGCTTACGATCAGGTAGCCGCTGTAACTTCCCATAAGCAGTATAAAGCAGGCAAGCGCCGTCAACCAGCCTTTTTTTGTCAGCCCTGCGGTACGAAGGGACACCCAGTTTGCCCAGGCTGTTGTGGCTTTTACAGTAAAGCTGCGAAGCGTTTCGCCTACCACATTTCTTTGCGGGGGTGCTGCCCCCTTTTTTTGTCTGTTGAATAATCCCATAGCCTTGTTTTTATTTCCTTGCGGTTGTTTTTAAGTCCCGATTCTCTATGGTGTTCCACCTTTCAATCAGAAAGCCGTGAGGGTTATTGTCGCTCCGCGACACATTGCGCAACGCGCCTTCGGTGACCATGCTGCGCGTGGTCGCGCTCGTTGGGCGGGTAATACTTTGTGTGCCGTAGCAGCGGAAGCGGTAGGGATATTCCGCGACATCCACCATTACGCTATCCACGCTGATGGTCTGGCTGACGTTGCCCGAAATAAGCCCGGCGTAGTAACCGTTTTCCTTGAGGTCGTCGTACGCCCGTTTAGCGCTGCCATCGGCCAGGTAGAGCGCCTTGGTTATAGTGGCCTCAATGGCTTTGTCGTCAGGGTCGAGTGTAAAGAAAAGTTCGTGGAAGGTCTTCACATGGTCGCGTGCCTCCACCGGCACGTTATCCTTCCTGCCTGCCGAAAACGCCTCAAGGGCTTTGCCCCCGGAAAGGATATACACACGCGACTGTGTTTCCGAAACGAGGCTGAAGCTTTTCCAGATTGCAAAACAGCAGATGGCCACGCAGCTTATCACCACCGTAATACTGAAAGCCTTTAAATGGCGTACCGCCGTATCAATATTCTTCATTTTTGTGAACATGGTTTCCTCCTTTATTTATGAATTACCTTTTAATTTATCCTGTTGGTAGGTGTCCTGCTTGCCCTGCCCGGCACCCCGGTAGCCCTCAGCTATATCAAATGGGGCACTGGCCATATTGGCGGCCCCGCTCGCCAGCCGTTCCCCTAAAGCACCTGCACCCATTGACGCGGTACTGGCCACACCCTGCGAAGAACTGTTGAAGACACTGGTTACTTTTTGCTGGAAAGCGCCACCACCGGCATGTACAATGTAGTTTGCTACCGAAGGGACGGTAAAGTACCCTACGATGCCGATGATCATAAATATGAGGTAAGCGACATCCTGCTTGCTGAAGAACGTATCGCCCTGCTGGCCGATCTGTGCAAGGTCGAGTTCGAGCATTTTCTCCTGTATCTTCCCGATGATAGCCCCGAAGATATTGGCTACCGGAAGCCACAGGAAGATGTTGATATAGCGTGCAAGCCAAGCGCTAAGGGTATGGTGCAGCCCGTCAAAAACAGCGAGGCCGAATACGAGCGGGCCAAGTATCGCCAATACCACAAGCTGGAACGTCCTAAGCGTGTCGATACACAGGGCAGCCGCCTGAAAGAGCACTTCCAGTACTTCGCTCATCCATTCTTTCACCGAGTTGCGGAAGTTGTACATTGCTTTAGAATAAGCGAACTTGATAAAAGGAAGTTTATGAAAGTGGACCGGTGCTTGACTGGAGCAATCCATACAGGGTCGTATTTTACGCTAATGTTGTGCTGGACGGCACTGCTAAGTTAGAAAGTACACCTGAGAGGGAAAAGTTTAACAATGTGGCAGGCAGCGCTTTGTTCTTTAGGTCGCATGCTTTTTACCAATTGGCTCAGGCATTTGCCGTGCCTTACAATACAATAACAGCTTCCCGGGATTTGGGCATACCAATCAGGATTACTTCTGATGTCAACATGCCAACCGTCCGTTCAACGATTGAAGAAACATACAGCAAAATACTCACAGATCTTAGCGAGGCGGCACGATTATTACCTATAATGCCAAAAGTAAAGACCCGGCCATCAAAGGTTGCGGCTTACGGTTTGCTTGCAAGAGTGTACCTTTCTATGGAAGATTACCCATTAGCATTAGCCTACGCGGATTCATGCCTGAACCTCAAAAGCGACCTCATGGATTACAATACGCTCTCGGCCCAATATTACCCTATACCAATGTTTAATGACGAGGTTATTTTTTCGAGCATATGCAGCCTGATCCGCAAAATTGGCTTTTTCCTTTAAGGATTGATAATGCCCTCTATCAATCATATAGAAATGATGATCTTAGGAAAAGTTTATTCTTTATGCCGTCTGATGATGGAAATGGCCATTCTTACTGGGGAAGTTATGACGGATCGCCGTTACCTTTTTCGGGGATTGCAACCGATGAGATATACCTCATAAAATCGGAATGCCTTGCCAGGGCAGGAAAATTTACTGAAGCTATGCAGGTATTAAATACTCTGCTTGAAAAGCGCTGGATAGCTGGAACGTTTTTCCCTTTAAGTGCTACCGGGACGGCTGCCCTTGACATTATCCTTTCTGAACGTAGAAAAGAGCTTGTGTTACGGGGCTTGCGCTGGAGCGACCTTCGCCGCCTAAATAAGATCCGCGCTTTGCTAAAGAAATAAACCATACAATTAATGGGAAAACATATACGCTTACGCCTAACAGCCCGAAGTATACTTTTCCTATTCCCAACAATGTAATCGCCTTAACAGGCATACCTGAAAATGAAAGATAATATGAAAAAGCTTAAAATTCACTTATATAATTTCCTCATCGTTCTATCGGCATTTAGTTCCATGACACAGGTTTGTAATGCGCAAACCAAAAAAATCCGTCCTGTAAAAATCGGCGAAAAGGTACCCGACTTTTTCTTTTCTAAGGTTTTGCAATACAGCAAGCCAAGTGTAAGCTTGGGGGAACTGAAAGGTAAAGCGGTCATTCTTGATATTTGGTCTGTAGGATGTGGCCCATGTATCGCAGCTTTTCCCAAAATGGAAAAGCTTCAAAAGTTATTTGGTGATGAGCTTTTGATATTACCGGTATCTTATAGTCTTGAGGGCCCTACCGTTAAATTCCTGAAGGCACGTAAGGGTACCGAATTTGAATTGAAATTGCCCACTGTGGTGTATACTCTTGAGGAAGAAAAAGCATTTAAGGCGTTATTCCCTTTTTTGGGAATACCTCATGAGATTTGGATTGATAAAGAGGGCATTTTAAGAGCCACCACTGATGAGACTTTCGTTAATGAAGGAGTGATTAATAAATTTTTAAAAGGATTGCCTGTTGATTGGACAATGCAAACCCTGGACCCAGATTATAAAGAAGGAGATGTCTTATTTGCAGAGAATATGGATAGTTCATCGCGCCAATTATTATACAAATCTTCAATGTCGGGATTTCAAAATGGTGTGCAGGCTGGTAATGTGTTTTATAAGGATAGTTCTGTTACAAGAATAACAATGCCTAATAAGACACTTTTAGAGCTAATTAAAACCTCATTAAGTGATACAATAAGCTATTTAACAGACCATCTGTATGTACCAAACGGATTCTTCGATTCCGACGTCTATAATAAGCAATTGTTAATTAAAGCTAAAGATAAAGATAGATTTTTTTGGCTTTCTTTAGATTATCTCGATACGGCATATTCCAAATGGATACAGCGAAATGTCAAGTGCTATGAACTTATCATTCCTTCAGATTATAGATGGGATGAAGCATTTGCCTTTATGAGAACCGATTTAGAACGTTTTTTCAAGATTAATATAACCGTCCAGCAATTACCAGTCCGGTATCTTGCGTTGGTAAAGGATATTGGTTACGATGGTTCAATTGAAAGCACTACCGAACAAACAGCTACTTACAAAATGGCGGATGATGAAAGCTTTTTTATGTTTCAAAATCGGCCTGTTGAGCTATTAACCTCCTATATACAAGCACGTAATAAGGTGGGGCCGCTTATCAAAGATGAAACAGGAATTAAAGGAAATGTCAATATATCTTTGGCTTTAGCAGAAAATGAAAATTACCAAGAATACAATAACCGATTGAAGAAGTTCGGGCTAATCCTGAAAGAAAACTCAGCAACGATGCCAGTTTTGGTTATTTCAGATAAATAGGTGCCCAATACAAGGTAACTGCACTGACTAAAAAATGAAACTAACAAGTGTTAACTTACATATAGAATAAAGGATATAGAGAGCATAACCGCAATCTATATCCTTTGTGAATACCTGTTAATTGTTCTTCTTAGCAGGAGAACCCGAGATTATGTTGGTAGAGGATTTCAAAACACGGTTACCGCTGCCATCCAGATCAGTCTGTGCTTCGGTATAGCCTCGACCGCAGAATAATGCGCCCGTTGCATTGGGGCAAGTTGTGCGATTTGTTGCAAGTGGCTCCGCGACGTCGGGAATAGACGGAGATGTAATAACTGTCCCAGCCGTATTGGTACTAAACCAGTAAAGATCAACCGCAGCAGTTTTGCTGTTCTTTGCGGTAGTGAACGCGCTGCCTACAGCAAACACAACGGCTGCTATAAGCATAATCTGAAATCTTTTCATAATGTAAATAATTGGAAATTTTTTGCCTACTCTGTAAGGTTTTCGGCTTACCCTAATCCCGGCCGGAATGTATTTTTAAGTGGCCTGGCCACGCATTATTCGTAACTGATCATACCTGCGGTTCAATCTTATCCCTACGAAGCTTATGACCAGAAAAAACATATTAAAGACAAGGTGCTGCGGCCATGTCAGGTGCTTAATTATACCTCCGCAGCTACAGGGAATGTAGGCAAACCCATTGAGCATGACCATTGCCGTATAGATAGTGAATAAGCCCATAAGAAGCGTTGAGGCGAAAAAGCCAACTTCCCTTGTTGTTTTAAATACGAGGGCGGTTACTATGCCTATTTCAAAAAAAGGAGTAGACCACACTAGTATTGGTGTTAACGAGTCTGGAAACGGCTGGTTATTCATGTCATAAACAAAACCTTTAAAGTCAAGGAATTTGCTTAGCGCTGTATAAAGAAACAAACTAACCAGTAGTATTGTAATAAATTCTGTAAAGACTTTTTTAATGATCATTCCTTAAAGTTTAAGGTTATGTGACCAACAATAATTCGTGTAGTGTTCAGGTTCTGTTATGAACGCTGTAGTCGTTCGGTGTGAGGTAAAGTTATAAACGTAAATCCAAACTAGCCAATAGGTAAAATCCTGTTTGTCTGAAACAGCACGTTTTTTCGGCAAAAAACAATTAAATCTGTTGAAAGGTAAAATTCAGGCTAAAATTTATTTGAGGTTCTGCGCGAAACCGTCATTTTTTTGACTCAAACTGCAACACCTAATTAAGTAATTCAAGTTGCTAGTTAATAGCTTTAGTTAACTGTAATCCAAACACAAACAAAGTC